>JASIEW010000092.1 GCA_030045755.1 Nitrososphaerales archaeon | reverse complement strand
ATCCAGTTCGGCTCGGTGACGGGCGAAGTCGTGAGAGTCAACATGCGCACCACGTGGGTAAGGGACAAGGACGGAGTGATCACGGTCATCGGAAACAGTAACCTGGCCGCCGGCCCGATCGTCAACTTCACGTCGAAGGAGCGGCTGGCGCACAAACTCATGGCGTAGGCCGGGCCTCCACCCGCGGACGTCGCGTCCTGCCCTAGGATGACCAGAAGAGGTCCAGCGTGGTTCCGCCCATCAGCTCATCGAAGCTGAAGTCCAGCGCGTCGAGCATCTGGTCGAACATCGAGTGTGCGTATTCGATGTACTTCTCAGTGTCCACGTCCTGGACCTTGGCGAGGCCCACGGGCTTGACGTAGGGCGGGCTCTTGGTCTTGACGTACGCGATTATCTCTCCTGCCTTGACCTCCTTGCCGCTCTCTTCGAGGAGCTTCGCGGCCCTGACGTGCTGCGGCGTCGTCCCGTTGTACCTCCCGGTGGGCTTGCTCATCATGACGTTGAAGGACAGCTTCTCCACCGGCACCCTCCTCGCCCTCAGGTCGCCTATCATCTTCCCGAGCAGCTCCTTCGTGCTCTCCCTCGCCTTCCGGAAGTCCTCGGGCGTCTGCACGGCCCTGAGTATGTCGAGAGCGCCGTAGAAGACCTCCTTGAGGTAGTCAGGCGTCTGAGACTTCTTCCCTGTCAGGCCACGTATGTCCACGGTCCCGTCCTGCAGGACCCCGAAGTAGTTCTTCTTTCTGCTGCTGAAGGCGACGTACCTGTACACCTTGTCCAGGTCCAGCTCCACGCCCAGGTCTTTGTCCGTCCATCGCGTCACGTCGGCGACCTGCTCTTTCGAGGGGTTGCGCAGGAACAGGGAGTCCGTATCGGAGTAGACCACGTCGATTCCGAGGGTCTTGCACGTCTGGATCGTCCTCGTGATAGCGTCGCGGCCAAGCGCCGCAGTCGCCTCGGCCACGGGAAGGCAGTAGAAGGCGAAGGTCTCGAACCCCAGGACCCCATAGCTCGCGTTGAGGAATATCTTGAGGCCCTGGCTGACCACGTTGTAGAGCTCGCGTTCGTCTTTGGACAGGGTCGCGGCTTTCGCCAGCGGCTTGTAGTGGTTGACCCTCAGGTCGCGGAGCGAACCCGTCGTGAGGCTGACGATCCCCTTGCGCTTCGTGCAGACCCACGACTCGGTCTCGGGGATCCTGTTCGACCTGCAGACCGGGTGGATGCAGTTGACCGTCTCGTAAGAGAGGTTCTGGACCTTGATCAGGCTCGGGTACAGGCTCGCGAAGTCCAGCACAGACACGTCGAAGTAGACCCCCGGCTTCGGCTCGATCACGAACCCTCCCTTGTACTTCTTCCCCTTGATTATCGCCTGAGAGGAGGCCTCTCCCTTGCTCGACAGCTCGTCCTGACGGGGGATCAGCGCGCCGATCCGCCTGTGCTCGAAGAACAGCATGCTCCTGATCCAGTTCGAGACCCCCAGCCTGGAGACGTCGTTGATGGGCATCCTCCCTATCCTCGAGATCATCAGCAGGAGCTTCATGACGACGGCCCCCGAGACGGAAGTCAGCTCGTAGGTCAGCTGGGAGTCGTTCAGGCAGTACTCGGCCAGCTTGGACAGGGGCAGCTCACCGATCTCGCCTTCGAACTCGATCTTCGACTTGTTGAGCAGCGCCTCGGAGATGCCGTTGAGCGTGTGCTCCGTGTACCTGTTGCCGAAGGCGTAGACCTGTATCGACTTGTTCCTGAAGAACTGGTAGAGGTCGATGTGGACGCCGTGCTTCAGCGTCGCTGCGACCCTCTCCAGGGTTATCGGGTCCTCCTCTTCCGTTATGCCCTTTGCCTCGGCCCGGTGCTTCAGGTAGCGCAGGTCGAAGTCGTCCCCGTTGAACGTGACTATGAACGGGTAGTCGAGGATCTTCGACATCACGGCCCTGAGGAGCTCGCGTTCGTCGTCGAAGAGCTCGACCGCATACGGCCTCGCGAGGCCTTCGTCCATGCCCTTTCCTTCGCGCAGTAGGTACACGACCCTCTCCTGCTCGCTGTAGAACGAGACTGCGATCACGGGTTGTTTCGGGTCCTCAGGATCCGGGACTCGCCCCTCTTCGTTGGCGACCTCTATGTCCAGGGCGGCCCTCCGGAAGTCACACAAGGGCGCGCCGAGAAGCTCCGCCCATGCGCTGAGGTACGGCTGGAACTCCGCCGGGTTCTTCCTCGCGACCTCTTCCAAGGACTTCGAGACGACCTCAGGGACGTCGTTTCTTCTCGGGAGCACCCTCCCGGCCGAGACGGTGTAGTAGGTCCCCATCTGCAGGCCCCGGTCGTACGTGAAGTTCTCGTAGTACTTGATGTCCGCCTCCCAGGCCTTTATCCTGTCCCTGATGCTTTCGTTCCCTCCTCCGATGGCGAGAGGGTCGGTCGTCACTATCTTCCTGAGACTGACCTTCTCATCGTTCAAGAGGTCGAGTCTTTCCTCGTCTACTATCTCGACAACGTCCTTCCTCTTCGCTATCTCGGTCAGCTCATCCCGCGGAAGCCTGGTGTAGCAATACGGGCGATGCCCGGTGTTGTCCGTCCACAGCCAGAACCTGCCGGCTGCCGGATCGTAGAACTTGAGCACGGCACGGTGGGTGTCGCCGTCATAGGTCGCAGACGCCAGGAGCGTCACTCCGGTCTCTGACACGGGCCTGGTCAGCTCCGCGAGCTTGCCTGCAAGCGCCTTTGATGACAGCTGCGTCTGTGCCTGCATAGCGTCCACGGCGAGCTATGCCCGACGGCAGATAAGCATAGCGAGTTCGCGGAGTCGAAAATCAAGACTCTTTATATCGTCTTGAAGTTCCGGCCTTCGTGATGCCTGACGTCATCGGGATCATCAGGACCAGGTCGGCCTATGCCCTGTTCCTGATCGCCGCGCTCTGGGTGGTCGTAGCGGCCGTCGACTACTCCGCCCTGGTCGCGTGGCCAGTGCTCCTCTTCGCCCTGGGCGGGGCCCTGCTCCTGTTCCTGCCGGCGAACAGGCTCAGCTGGGCTTGGAGTCTTTCAGCCCTCACGTTCGGGCTCCTCCTCTGCCTGTACCAGGCCTACTCCGCTGCCACAGTGATCGACGGGGCGTTCCAGACGCTGGGCGTCGTGTCCTTGGTCGCGTTCGTCGTCTTTGCGGCAGGGCACGTGTTCGTGATGTATGCCTACGGGACCGCCTCCCAGTAGGGCTATACCATTCCGGAACCGGTGACCTTTCGCAGATAGTACACGGAGTAGCCGCTTACCACGAACAGCGCCGCGAATGCTCTCGTCGCGAACAGGAGGTTCCACGCGTACGGGTAGAAGGTGTCGAGGACGTCCGGGTTGCAAGCGCCTTGGACCCCGGCGCACGCTATCGTGTAGGTGCTCCCCCAGAGCATGAAGTTGTACATCACTTCATAGGCGGCTGAGAACGCCACAACGAACCCAGTCAGCTGGAAGAACGAGAGGAGCCACCTGGGCCACTTCGCTATCCTCTCTTCCCAGAGCCTCATGCCGGAGTAGAAGAGCGCGACGCACGCTATGCTGAAGTAAGACACCGGCTGGGCGATGTAGGGCGGGAACGGCCAGTACACATCGACCAGGTACTGTCCTACCGGCTCCTTCGAGCCATAGAGAGACTCTCCGAGTCCGTAGGCGCTCACGACCACTATCGTGATCAGGGAGACCCACGCGACTGCCGCGTACATCGTGTGCGTACGCGAATCCAAACGGCATCCTTGTAGGCCGCGGCTCCTTAAGTTTTCAGAGACGGGTGCGACCCCAGACGCTCACCCGACTGGCCGCCTCCGTACCTGACCGCGAGCCAGAACAGGAGAAGCGTCAGTGGGAACTCAAGATATGCGACGAACAGGTCCTCTGGAAGCAGGAAGAGGGCCGCCGCAGAAAACACGGTCGACGCCAAGAGGAGCGAGCCCTGGTCTTCGCGTACGAAGCTGGCTGCTCCGACCAGCACGAGAGCCGTCGCCGCGAGCCTCACCAGGAGCGGGACCGAGAACCCGGCCGAGACGGCTATCCCTTCGAGCGAAGGGTTGACGCTCAGTCCGAAGGGGCCGCTGCCCACGACGCCTGCAGCCGTCCTCTCGAACTGGAAGAGAGTAGTGTCGTAGACGAAGGCCGAGGGGTCCCAGAGCAGGAACGGGACCATGGCGGCCACGGCCACACAGACGCTCACAACCACCTCGCGAACGCGGCCGAGCCTGACGCTCATGAAGACGAAGAGAGGGAAGATGAGCCATGCCAGCTGCCCGGAAGCCAAGGACAGGCCCCACATCACAGAGGAGCCTCTCCGCCTGCCTCTGGCCTCGAGCGCGAACGCGACCGACAGCATGGCGATCGAAGGGAGCGAGTCGTCCGGGAACCACGTCGAGAAGAGGATGGTGGGAGGGAGTAGGATGAAGACCGCGGCGCAGAGCCGCCCGTACTTGCCACCTGTGATGAAAAGAGACGCAGCGATCAGCAGGTCGGCCACGATCAGGCCCAGTCTGACGTCAGAAACCACACCGGCCGGGAACAGGAACGCGAAGACCCCTGGGAGATAAGCGAAGACCATCGATGCGCCAGGCGTCGCCAGAGAGGGCGGAACTGAGTACGCGTGTCCGTAAGGGTCCATCCCGTGCAGGAGCGCTCCCACGGCCTGGGTGTCGTAGTAGAAGACGTCAGTCTTCGGCGAGCCCGGCAGTACAAGCAGCGCGACCCTCGCGGCGGCGCCTACTGCGGCCAGGGCGATGAACAGTGGAAGGGTGTGCTTCCGCAACGATAGCAGAGGGCCGGACCGAGCCCGTTTGAAATACCCTTTCCGGAGCTTATAGCAGGCGGTTATCGTCGCACCGAGTCGTGGAGGCTGAAGCCGCTGCGGGACGGCTAGCGGAGGCCGAGAGGGTGATAGGGGAGTGCCGGACCGAGAAGGGGTTCAAGGCGAGCACCCACTCCTACCCTGACCTGTGGGTAAGAGACCTCGTCTACTCCGAAGACACCCTCCTCCGACTCGGCTATGCGCCGGCAGTGAAAGCGCACTTCGAGTCGATACTGAGGCTCCAGAGAAAGAACGGCCAGCTTCCGACGGCCGTCTCTTCGGGCTTGCGCAGGATCCTGAACCAGAGATACCACTTCTGGACCTGCGACACGGAGATGCTCTTCGTCATCGGCGCCGTGCGCTACTCCAGGCTCAGCGGGGACGCGGAATTCCTCGAGGCGAGGCGGCGGGATCTGCAGCGGTGCGTGGACTACGTCGAAGACCAGAAGAACGAGCTCGGACTGATCCCTGGGATGGACTGGAGGGACGCGATGATGTGCTACCGGGGCAAGTGCCTGCTGGCGAACCAGATCCACTTGTCCGACATGTACGAGCTCTGGGGTGAGCCCGACCAGGCCAGGGCAGTCAGAGAGGCGGTGCGCGAGCGATTCTCCATTGAAGGCGGGGAGTCCTTCGCGGACGCCGTCTGGTGGGAGGACGGCACGACAAAGAGGTACGCCAACTTCGACTGCCTGGGCCACGCCCTGGCGGTGCTGGACGGGACCGCTCCGGCCACGATGGGGCCGGGGATATCGAATGGCTTCGACGAGGCGTGCGGGAGATGCGG
>JASIEW010000010.1 GCA_030045755.1 Nitrososphaerales archaeon | reverse complement strand
GCACACCCAGACCTCGGTTCGCTGGCCGGAGGAGGGAGGTACGACCTGCTGCCCAGGATCTTCGGCAGACCGGAGCTCTCGGCGACGGGGGCGGCGGGAGGAATGGAACGCGCGGCGATGTCCATGGCAGGCGCCGCCAGGAAGGCTTCGGGCTTGGTCTTTGTCGCCGTGGCGGGGACAGGCGCTCAGGCTTGGGCCCGCTGGGTCCTCAAAGAGCTCAGGGAGAACGGGATAGCCTGCGAGCCGGCGCTCCAACAGAGGACGCTCTCGAAGCAGCTCGAAGACGCGGACCGGGCTGGTGCTTCGTGGGTGGTGATCGTGGGTGACAAGGAGGCTGCGGCGAAGTCCGTGACCTTGAAGAGCATGGAGGGGGGCGAGGGCGAGAGCCTTCCGTTGAAGGAGGCGGTGAAACGCCTCTCCGGTCGCTGAAGCGAACTGCATAACCTTTAACCAACACGGGACAGTTCGTCGTGCACATGGAGAAGGCGATCGTCCTCGTGAACCTGAGCCCCGGCTCGGAGGAGGAGAGCATCAAGGCGCTGAAGGGGATCCAGGGAGTCAGGTCCGTGTATCAGCTCTACGGCCTCTACGACCTGCTAGTAGTGGTAGAGGGGCCGGACGACCAGTCCGTGAAGTCAGTCATAGCCGACAACCTTCGGTCGAAGTCGGGCGTGGTGTCGACCATCACCATGAAGGTCATCGCCCCGCAAACTCCGAACGTTTAAACAGAGAATTTTTCTGCCACGCACCGGTTGGCTTCGAGGATCCTGGTCACAGGTTCGGCCGGGCAGATCGGCGCGGAGCTCGTCCCTTATCTCCGCCAGCGGTTCGGCAACGACAGGGTCGTCGCAGCGATACACAAGGCTACGGGGAGCCCGTCTCTGAAGGCGGGACCGGTCGAGGTCCTCGACGTCGCGAACGTCGAGGCGCTGGCTAAGGTCGTCAAGGAGTACGGGGTGGACACGATCTACCATCTGGCCGCGGTGCTCTCGGCCACGGGCGAGAACAACCCGCAGCTCGCCTGGCAGATCAACATGGACGGGCTCAGGAACATTCTGGAGACCGCCAGGGTCCACGGCGTCCCGAAGGTCTTCTGGCCGAGCTCGATAGGAGTCTTCGGACCCGACGCGCCCAGGAGGGCGGCTCCGCAGACTGCGGCGCTCAACCCTACGACGATGTACGGCGTGACCAAGGTCGCCGGGGAGCTCATCTGCAACTACTACTTCCTGAAGTACGGCCTGGACGTTAGGTGCCTGAGGTACCCCGGACTGATCAGCAGCGAGGCCCCTCCAGGCGGTGGCACGACGGACTACGCGGTCGAGATATTCTACGCGGCTCTGGAGAGAGGGGACTACTCCTGCTTCCTGCGCGAGGACACGGTCCTGCCGATGATGTACATGCCCGACGCCCTCAGGGCCGCGGTGACGCTGATGGAGGCACCCCGGACTGAGGTGCGCCTCCACTCGGGATACAATCTCGCCGCGATCAGCTTCTCCGCGGGGGAGATAGCGGCGGAGATCCGGAAGCACATTCCAGAGTTCAAGGTCTCCTATTCTCCGGACTCCCGCCAGAGGATAGCCGACTCGTGGCCGATGTCGATCGACGACTCGGAGGCCAGGCGCGACTGGGGCTGGAGGCACGAGTACGACCTTCCAAAAATGACCGCCGACATGCTCACGAGGCTCAGACGCAGGCTCAATCCCTAAGGAAAGACGTTTAACCGGTATAGTTTGCGTGCGAAACTTGTGAGGGATCCAACGTCATTTCTGAAGGCTGAGTACGACGACCTGGTCAGGCAAGAACTGGAGTGGAAACTGAGGGTCCTCGGTGGGCCGAGCTCTCCGTGGTGCCAGGTCGACGGGAAGAAAGTGCTGATGTTCTGCTCGAACAACTATCTCGGACTGAGCAATCACCCCAAGCTGAAGGCCGCGGCGATCGAGGCGATAGAGACCCACGGCGCGGGCTCGGGCTCGGTCAGGCCGATAGCGGGCAACATGGACCTCCACGTGGAGCTGGAGAGAAGACTGGCCGCATTCAAGGAGGCCGAGGCCTCGCTCGTCTACCAGACCGGCTTCGCGGCAAACGCGGGGCTCATACCCCAACTCGCCGGAAAGGGCGACCTCGTCATCAGCGACGAGCTGAATCACGGCAGCATAATCGACGGGGTCAGGTTGTCTGCCGCGGAAAGGAAGGTCTACAAGCACGCCGACACCGAGGACCTGGCCAGGGTCCTCGACGAGTCAGAGAAGGCGTCTCCTGCCTTCAGGAGAATACTCGTCATCACGGACGGCGTGTTCTCAATGGACGGGGACATCGCTCCTCTCGACAGGGTCGCGGCGCTGGCCTACGAGCACGGCGCCATGGTCTACGTCGACGACGCTCATGGCGAGGGAGTGCTCGGCCCCGGAGGAAGGGGGATCGTCTCTCACTTCAAACTCCCCCGGAACAAGGTCCACGTGGAGATGGGGACCTTCTCGAAGGCCTTCGGGGTCGTCGGAGGCCACGTGTCAGGCTCCAAGGACCTCATCAACTTCGCGTACAACAAGTCCAGGACCTGGCTCCTGAGCGGCTCACATCCTCCCGCCGTCGTGGCGGCCTGCACCGCAGCCGTGGATGTCTTGGAGCGCGAGCCGCAGCACGTCCAGAAGCTGTGGGACAACACGCGCTATTACAAGAAGGCGATGCGAGACTTGGGCTTCGACATAGGAAAGAGCGAGACTCCCATCACGCCGGTCATGGTGGGCGAGAGCGGGAAGGCTAAGAGACTCAGTGCGAGGATGTTCGAGCTGGGAGTCTTCGCGCTGCCGATCGTCTACCCGATGGTAGCGCAGGGCAAGGCGAGGATAAGGACCATAATGAACGCGGCCCTGAACACCGAGGACCTCGACTTCGCAGTGGGCGCGTTCGAGAAAGCCGGGAAGGAACTAGAGATAATCTAGCTCGAACGGGTCGCCAAGGTTCCAATCGGCGCTCCGGTACTTTCCAAGGAGACGGGAGCACAGCTCCGACTCTGCCTCGGTCGCGGACCCAGGCTCGAAACCTGGCTCTGTCCTGGACAACTGAGCTACGAACGCAGACTTCCCCACGCCGCAGTTCGCCACCGCCCTCGACCTACTCCTCGGGTACCTCCTTCCGAGGACGACTTCGGCCGGCTCCGTGAGCTTCCGCACTTCTTCCAGGTCGGCTCCCATCAAGAGGGTGCCGTGACAGAGGATCGTCCGCTTCGAGAGGTAGGCGGCCGCCCCTGAGATCTTGCCCCGTGCGCCGGCGATGCTGTTTGGGGGGTCGAACGCGCACACGACGCCGCAGGCCCGCAACGAGTCGGCGACGACGCCTGCAAACGACTCGAAAACCCCTTTTGCGCCGGCGGCCCGAACGAGCCAGCTCGGCTCCGCCCCCACAGGGATGACGAACGTCCAGTTCAGGTTGCCCAGCCCGTTGTAGACCGCGCCTCCGGCGGTGACCCTTCTCACGACCGGGACCGAGTGGTCCCTGCAGTACCCGAGATCGGTCTCGAACCTCGCGAGCTGCGCTCTCCCTATCACCACCGAGGTCTGGTTCTCCCAGACCCTCAGCGTAGGCACGCCTGCCCCGTTCAGGAGCGCCTCCTCGAAGGCGAGGTTCTCGTAGGGGTCCCGCAGCGTAAGATCGAGCAGCCTTCCGGACAACGGTGCCAAGGGCGCCGGCGAACCTTAAGGGTTTTTGAGCCGCGTGGTTTCGGCTGCGCTCCGCTTGCCGTACAGATTCCTGCCGGACGTCGCGCTGGCGGACGTCGCATACGAGGCCGAGTCTGACTCGGCGTCAGGACTCTTCCGGTCGTGCGCGGAAGCCATGACCGATGTCATGGTCGACAGGAAGACTGTGGGAAGGAGGATCACCAAGACAATCTCCCTGAACTCTGTTGACCTGGACAGGCTGCTCTACGATTTCCTGACCGAGCTCATCTTCGTGAAGGACGTCGACTCCCTGCTCTTCTCGCGGTTCGAGGTCGAAGTGTCTTCCGACGGGACCTCTCTGAAGGCGACCGCAAAGGGAGAGGAGATCGACAGGGAGAAGCACACCTTGAGGAACGACGTCAAGGCGGTGACCATGCACATGTTCGGCGTGAAGCACGAAGGCAAGACGTGGAAGTCGACGGTCGTGCTAGACATCTGAAGCGAGTAACCCTTTAAGTGCAAACCTCGGCGCCCGAAACTCCGCACCGCGTGGCATGGCTCAAATCGACTCGATGAAGCAGATTTCGGAGGTTTCGTGGGAGATACCCACGTCGTACAAGGAAGGCATGCTCGTCCCCGCGAAGATCTACGCTACCAAGAAGTTGCTCGAAGGGATGGACTCCGGCGTCATTGAGCAGGTGACGAACGTGGCCTGCCTCCCCGGCATCGTCCGGTCCTCCTACGCCATGGCAGACGCCCACTGGGGATACGGGTTTCCGATAGGCGGCGTCGCGGCGTTCGAGCCTGAAACGGGAGTCATTTCTCCTGGAGGAATCGGCTTCGACATAAACTGTGGAATGCGCCTCATTCGAACCAATCTGAGGTTCCCCGAGGTCAGACCAAAGGTAAAAGAGCTCGTAGACCTCATGTTCAGGCTTGTACCTGCAGGAGTGGGAGTAAAGGGATTCCTGAGGGTGAACGAATCACAATTCAGCGAGATAATGACGTATGGGGTCAAATGGTGCGCAGAAAACGGGCAGGCGTGGGAAGACGACCCTTCGCACGTGGAAGAGGGTGGATTCATAAAAGGAGCGGAGCCGTCGAAGGTCAGTCGTCAGGCGGTCAGCAGAGGCATTGACCAGCTGGGAACGCTGGGCTCGGGGAACCATTACCTCGAGATCCAGGTCGTCGATCCCGAACGCTTCTTCGATCCCGACCTCGCCAAGCACTTCGGGATAGTCCATCCGGACCAGGTCCTGGTGATGGTACACTGCGGAAGTCGTGGGTTCGGCCATCAAATCGGCAGCGACTACCTCAGGATCTTCGACGGAGCGATGAGGAGGTACGGTCTCACGGTTCGCGACCGCGAGCTCGCCTGCGCCCCCTTCTCCTCGAAGGAGGGGAAGGACTACTACGGCGCCATGGTCTGCGCTGCGAACATGGCGTTCACAAACAGGCAAATCATCGTCCAAAGAGTGAGAGAAGCCTTCGCGAAGGTCTTCCACAAGGAGGCAGAGGCGATGGACATGCACCTGATCTACGA
>JASIEW010000009.1 GCA_030045755.1 Nitrososphaerales archaeon | reverse complement strand
TGACCCCGGAGGGCGTCATGTACCTCCCTCTGCGCGCGTAGAGCATGTAGCTCGCAGAGTCGAATGTGTCGCATCCCAGCGCGACCGCCATCGCCATCGTCAGGGGATGCCCCGCGCCGAACAGGTGCAGAGGGACAGAGTAAGGGGCCGCAGTCTTCGCCGCTATCACCATCCTGGCGAGGTCCGCGTACATGTAGTTCTGCATGACCTGGACCGGGCTCCCCAGCGCGAGCATCTGGAACCCGCCTCCCACCAGTCCCTTGGCTGACTTCTTCACTAGGTCGAGGTGGAGCCCGCCTTGGACCGGTCCGACCCAGACGGTCTCGCTCTCTCCGAATCCTTCAAGCGTCGCCAGGGCGTTCTTCAGGCTGTAGTCCACGCTCTCCTTCGCGACGGCCCTCTTCTGCGGATATCCTGTTGGCCTGTCCAGGGTCACGGCTATGTCAGAGCCTATGTCCGACTGGAATGACGCCACGTCCTCGTATCCGACTCCGAGGTCGCCATACTCGAGGACCTGGTATCCGCCCGAGTCAGTCATCACCACCCCGTCGTAACCTAGGATCCCGTGCACCCCGACCCTGAGTGCCTCCTCCCTTCTCCTGGACCTCAGGATGTACGAGTTCGTCATCAGTCCGTGGAAGCCCATCGACTCCAGGTCCTTCGGCGGAATCGACTGGCTCACAGGGTGCACGACAGGCAGCAGGCAGGGAGTCTCGAGCCTCCTCGTCCCCAGACTGAGGGTCGCCACCCTCCCGAGGAGGTCCGTGTCCCTGACCTCGAACCTCAGCTTCAAGTCTGCACGCCCCTCGCATCGCAATCTTAAATCGTGTCGGACGAAACGGCGTTCATGTCTCTCGAAGAGACGCGCCGGGGCCATGCCTCCGCCTGGGGGAAGGTGACGAAGTGGTCCTCGATCCTAGCCATCGCTTCGCTCCTCTGGGTCCTGACACTCGTCTGCGCAAACGCAAAGTGGCCCTTCGGTCCGCTGGTGGAAGCCGCCGCGGTCCTCTCAGGGCTCGCGCTCGTCTTAGGCCTCACGGCGCTTGCTGCAGGGTTAGCGTTCTCGTGGTCGGCTCATCCGGACTTCAGAAAGCCGTTGCTCTTCCTCGTCGCCGTGGCCCTCATCGTCCTCGCGGCCCACATGTACATCATAGACTCTCCTCCGGCCTTCACCCCAGGAAGCGTGTCAGGCAAAGTGGGGAACGTCTTCAGCGACTCCCAGCTCCTGCTCTCCTCCACCCTGGATGGGACCAAGCTCAGCGTGACCATAACCAACGTCGGCTCGAACGCGGTCGGACAGATAGCGCTCTACGTGGGCAACGTCTCGCTCTCGTCTGCGAGGCTCTCCCCTGCCGTCACCCTCTCGGACCCCCTCCAACCGGACTCGAGCTCTAGCCTCGGATTCCCGTCGGACGCCCAGGGCACCTGGACCGTGGCCGCCACAAACTCCTCGACTCTGACCGCGGACTACGAGTCCCTGACCTGCTATCACACGCCGCAGCCGGGGTCTGCGACCGGCGAGTACGGCTGCATCATGGACGAGACCTACTACGTGCCGGCCGCCATGGCGATCCTGTCCGGGGCGAAGTGCGCCCCCTTCGCAGACAGCTGCAACCTCGAGCACCCGCCTCTCGCGAAGGTCCTGATAGCGGGCGGGATCGCGGTCTTCGGCATGGGCGACTTCGGCTGGAGGATCTCTTCCGTCCTGGCTGGGACCCTGAGCATCGTGCTCCTCTTCGTGCTGGTCTACGTCCTCTCGGGCGAGAAGCGGGTGTCCTACTTCGCCACGCTCATCTTCGCCGCGGACACCCTCTTCTTCGTGAACTCTTCGGCGGCCCTGCTGGACGTCCCGCCTGTCTTCTTCACGCTCCTCGCGATGATCGTGTACTTCAAGCCGGGGCGGCTTTGGAGGCTCGACAACTACACGGCTTCGGGGATCCTCTTCGGGCTGGCCATCCTGTGCAAGGAGGTCGCGGTGTTCGCCGTGGCTGCGGTGGTCACGTTCGAGCTGTTCTTCGGCGAGGGCAGGCTATGGGACTCGCTGAGGAAGTCCCTGCTCGTCGTCCTGCCGACCCTCCTGGTCTTCTGCGCCGGCCTGCAGGTCTACGGCTCCCTCCTCACGCCTTCGGCCATGCCGTGGTTCTACCAGCACATATCGTTCATAATCAGCTACGGCGCAGGGCTCAAGGGCTCCGGCTGGTGCCTGTGGTCCTCGCCCTGCCCGAACGGGCCGTACATCACTCCGCTCAACTGGCTCCTGTTCTACAACCCGGTCGCATACCTCGTCGTGGGAGTCACTGTCACCTCCGCGATGTCGGCCCTGACCTACGCGTCAGTGGCATACTACGGGGCGTCCAACCAGGTCATCGTATGGATGGCCTTCTTCTGGGTCCCCTTGGCCGCTTACCCGCTCCTGAAGGGCAAGATGGGCTCGGCCCTGACGAAGACGGAGAGGACGGGCGCCTTTCTCACTGTCTGGTTCCTTTGGTCCTACCTGCCGTACATCGCCCTGTGGCTCTACGGGAGGGTGACGTACCCCTTCTACCTCGTGCCCGCCATGCCAGCCCTCGCCGCGGGCGCCGCCCTGTTCATAACGCGTCCCTGGTTCCCGAGGCCGGTGGCCTACTTCTACTTGGCGGGCGCGTTCGTACTGTTCTTCATCTTCTTCCCTGTGAAGGACTTCCTGCCCGTGTATCTCAGAGCCCTGATTGCCCGTTGAGCCTCGGCCTCGCGGCGGTCCGCTGCCGGCCAGTCAGGCGGAGGAGACCGACCGTGGAGCGAATCGAGCCTTCTCAGAACCCATAGACTAATCAACTGGTCGAGGCTTCGGAACTCAAGGGAAGGTTCTCGGTTGAGCAGAGTCGCGGACGTCAAGACCAGGATTTCTTCCGTGGAGCTCCTCGCCACTCTCAAGAAGAGCTACAGCTATCGGGAGCTCTCGGGCGTCCTCGGACTGTCCGCTCCGATCCTCAGCAGGTACGTCAGAGGCCACGTCCTCCCAAGCGCGCCCAGGTCTGAGAAGTTCATAGCGACCTTCAGGGAGAAGCTGCTGAAGAAGATGGTGCTCGACCAGGTCAAGATAACGAAGGACGGCTCGTACGACATCAGCTCCGTCGTGTCGAGCGTGGGGCTGCT
>JASIEW010000002.1 GCA_030045755.1 Nitrososphaerales archaeon | reverse complement strand
GGACCTCGCCGAGTCGACGGTCCACTTCCTCCTCGAGCTGCCCATAGGAGGCACCGCGGTCGGAACTGGCCTCAACGCAGACCCCAGGTTCGGGGACCTGGTAGCGAACGAGATTTCGGAACTTTCAGGCATCGAGTTCAGCAGCGCGAAGGACAAGTTCAGGCCGACGCGGCTCCTGACTGACGTCCTATCGCTCAGCGGCGTCCTGAGGACGGTCAGCCTCGACCTCTACAGGCTGTGCCAGGACTTGAGGTTGATGTTCTCTGGCCCCCTAACCGGGCTTGGAGAAATCGACATACCTACTCAGGAAGAGGTGGCCGGGAGCAGCATAATGCCCGGCAAGACGAATCCGGTGACCGTCGAGAGCGCCCTCTTGGCCTGCGCGGAAGTCATCGGTCTGGACACGGCCAACGCGTCGGCAGCTGCGTTGGGGGAGTTCGAGCTTGCCATGGGCGTACCCCTGATGGGATACAATCTCGTGCTTCAGGTCAAACTCCTGTCCGAAGCCTTGCGCAAGGTCGCCAACACCGTCGTCGACCACGTGTCTCCACAGAAGGAGAAGGCGCTGGGATATGCAGAGCGCAGCCCGGCCCTGATTACCGTGATATCGCCCAAGATAGGGTACGACAAGGCGGCGAAGCTGGGAAAACAGCTGGCGAAGGGCGAGTCTATCAGGACTGCCCTAAGGAACCTCGGTTACTCTCAGAAAGAGATTGAGACCATTCTGAACATGCAAGATCTGGTCAAGCCCGGCATCCCCTCAAAGAAGGTCTGAGCGAACTCGCCTAGCGTCGGGCCCGGACTCCGATCTTCTCCATGAGCTTGCCCAGCTCGGAGTCGTCTGCAGCGTCGAGACGAAGATACTTCAATATCTCCTCCTCTTGCATCCCAACCCGCCTCGCCTCTTCCACGGTCGCCCTGTACGCTTCAAGCTCGGTCGGCCTCTCGACGTACTCGAACGCCTGGTCGTAAAGCTCCTTCCCTTCGAGAAACTGCCTCACGTGCACGAGGACGTGTATGACGTCAAGGTAGAGGAAGTCGATCTTCGCCGAGGTAAGGTGCTTCGCGCCTATGCAGATGGTGCCGGTGTCCCTGTCCAGCCACAGGCCCGAGTCGTGCGGCTCGACCCTGAGCTTGAGGTGTCTCAAGATCTTCGACATCTGCGCCCGGGTGCCGAACACCTCGGTCAAGGAAGGCGAAGATTCTAGGCCTGTGAAGACGTCTGTAAGCTTGTACTCGCCGATTCCGAACGTGCGGCGGACACGGAACCCCTTGACCAGCAAACTCCCCTCGAATCGGGCCGGGCAAATCAAAAGAACCAAGCTCAAAAATCCTTTACATTGTGCGGTCTAATGCCTAACAAGGTGAGTTCCTTGTGATAGCTTCGCTCAGCGGGATCAGGGGGGTCCTCAACAGGGATGTAACCCTCCAGGAGCTCTCAAGGTTCACGGCCAACTTCGTGGCTGCGACAAAGGCAGGCGAAATACTCTTGGCAACCGACAGCAGGAAGACGGGTCCGGCAGTCAGCAGGACGGTCGCGGCGAGCGCGATGTCGCGGGGAGCGAACGTCGTAGACCTTGGCATAATCTCGACTCCAGCCTTGTTCAGGGAGAGCAGGATGAGAGGAAGGCCCGCGGTGATGGTGACAGCATCGCACAACGAACCCGAGTTCAACGGGCTGAAGTTCCTCGTCGATGGAGTCGGGATAGGCAAGGACACGTTCGGCGCCGTGATGAACACGCCGAAGAGAACACCAGATTACGGATTCGGGCTGGGCTCGTTCAGGACCGCCCGGACTTCGAGGTACGCGGACGACCTGGTGGCTCGCTTCGGGCCAGGGTCCTGCGAAGGCGTGGGAGTTGCGCTGGACCTCGGGGGCGGAGCCGCGATATCGCACGCGACTCATATCCTTCGGCGGCTCGGGTGCGAAACGGTGTCCATCAACGATGCGTATGGCGTGTTCAGCAGGACGGTAGACCCAGTCGCGGACGACCTCGCCCTCCTGAGGAAGCTCACCAAGGAAAGCGGGTGCTCCATCGGCCTAGGATTCGACTGCGACGGTGACAGGCTCGTGATAGTAGACGCGGACGGCAAGAAACGGACCGGTGATTACATGCTGACACTCGCTATGTCCCAGATGATACCAACCACGCCGGAACGGAACGTTGTGGTCTCTGTGGACACCACCCAGGCAATCGACGACGTTGTCAGAGGAGCCGGAGGCGAGGTCTTCAGGTCTAAGGTGGGCGAGGCGAACGTGGTGGGCGTGATGAACGACTCTGGGGCGAGGTTCGGAGGCGAAGGAAGCAGCGGGGGGCTGATAGACGGCTCGTTCAACTACTGTCGAGACTCGATGCTGGCCGCGCTGGTGATCATCAGCGCCCTGAAGAAGCAGGGGGAGAAGGTCTACGACTCGGTCCCAGCGTATCATCAGGCCAGGCTGGCCGTGAGCATACCGCGAGAGCGGGGGGTGAAAGCCATCAAAGCGCTCGTGAAGAGGCGCGACGACGCAGACACGACGGATGGCGCGAAGGTAGTGGTCGACGCGCATTCGTGGGTCCTG
>JASIEW010000008.1 GCA_030045755.1 Nitrososphaerales archaeon | reverse complement strand
TAGCCGCGCCCTTGCCCAGATGGCGAAAGCGACTCCAAAGCCGGTGATGAGAAGACCAATGACCTTCACAACAGGTGGCGTCACACGAAAGAATGCCCCGAGAGGCCAGTCATATCCGACAGGCGTCAACAAGATGATCAGCAGGATGAAGAAAACGAAGCCGGTGCCAGTAACCCTTCTTTCAGTGTCTTTGGTCTTCCCGCCCATCCTCTCGTAGACGACAGAGGCTATCCAGTAGACGGCCCATGTCAGCCAAAGCAGGAGGAGGACGTCGAAATAGAAGTGCTGAACCATCCGTCAGATTTCATACTACGAGCGCCCAAATTAAAGCCGATCTACGAAGTGGACGCTTAGAGGCTTGCACACTTTAAAGTGATGACTGCATGGCAGCCTGCTACGAGGGCTGAAGTGACCAACATAATCGAAGCTGAGGGCCTGACCAAGGTCTATGGCGGCAAGGTCAAGGCAGTGGACCATATCTCGTTCATCGTTTCTGAGGGCGAGATCTTCGGTTTTCTGGGGCCCAACGGAGCCGGGAAGACCACGACGATCAAGATGCTGAACACGCTCGCGTCGATCACCGAGGGCAAAGCGACGGTCGCGGGCCACGACGTCAAGAAGGATCCTGGCGCGGTCCGCAAGAGCATCGGAGTCGTTCCCCAAGAGCTGACAGCCGACGACGAGTTGAGCGGGGCGGAGAACATGATGCTGATGGCTAGGCTGCACCAGGTGAGGGGGCAGGGCGTGAAGACCAAGATCGACGAACTGCTGACGCTGGTCGACTTGCAGAACGCGGCGAGCCGGAAGGTGAAGACGTTCTCGGGCGGGATGCGCCGGAGGCTCCAGCTTGTCATGGGACTGCTCCACGAGCCAAAGGTGCTCTTCCTCGACGAGCCCACCTTGGGCCTAGACGTGCAGACCAGAAGCAAGATGTGGCGTTACATCCAGGGGTTGAACAAGGACCGCGGCCTCACGGTCTTCATGACGACACACTATCTTGATGAAGCGGACTCGCTGTGCAACAGGATAGCGATAATAGACCACGGGGCAATCAAAGTGTCTGGATCGCCCTCAGAGTTGAAGGCAGCCCACGGAGGAGACGTGGTGACTCTGACGCTCTCCGACGACAGAGGGGACCTTACCGGCTTCTTTTCGACCATCGAAGGGGTAAGCGAAGTGGTCCGCGATGGGAGAACCTACAGGATAAAGCTCCCGAAGACCGAGAAGGCCCTTCCGGCTATTGTCACAGGAGTGGTGCAGAAGGGACTGGACATCTCGGAGATCTCTTTCTCCAAGCCCACGCTCGACCAGGTGTTCCTTGACGTGGTGGGCAGGTCGATGAGGGACGATGAGTCCACCGAGAGCGACTCCGTCTGGGAGAACGTCCGGATGGAAAGGGCGAGATAGGACTTGCTCGACGAAACCGCCGCGCTGACGTTCAGGGCCTTGAGGAAGTGGATCCGCAATCCCGCATCCGTAATGCCAGGGCTGTTTACCGCGATGTTCTACCTCGCGCTCTTCGGCAGCTCGTTCAACCCTGCAAACTTGATTCCTGCTGGCGCTTCTCAGTACGCCTCGTCGGTCCTGCAAGCCGACTTCGGGGGCGCCCCTACCTACATAACATACCTGACCTCCGGGGTAATCTGCATCATACTCGTCTTCAACATGGCCTTCGGAGGGATCGATCTCGTGCTGGACAGGCAGCTCGGCTATCTGAACTCGTTGCTAACCGCGCCCGTCCCGCGCGCCGCCATCTACATCTCAGGAGTCTTCCAAAACCTGGCCAAAGTCCTCCTACTTGCGGTGTTGACCTTCGTGGTCGCGCTCGTCATCCCGAATGGCTTGCAGCTTCCAGCCACGTTCGGCGCGCTGGATTTCATAGGCGTCTTCGCCGCCTTCGTGCTCTTGGGCCTCGGCCTGTCGTTCATCTTCACCGCGCTGGCTCTGACTGTCCACAGCATAGACTCGCTCGTGGCGATCGTGAACTTCCTCACGCTTCCCATCATGTTCATGAGCAACGCGTTCTTCCCGCCGTCTTCGTTTCCAGCCTGGCTCAGGGCCATCGCGGACGTGAACCCCGTCACGAAAGCTAACGAAGCAGCAAGGCTGCTCATCATCAACGGCTCGCTCAGCTCGAGTCAGCTGTCCACATACGGCTGGGACATGGTCTACCTGGCCGTGTTCGCGGCACTCCTGGGAGCGCTCGGATACCTCGCGGCGAGGAGAGCGCTCAGGCCGGAGTAGAAGCTCGCCCCAATTCAAAGCGCGAGAAAGGGACTGGCAGCAGAAGTGTCCCGTTCCGTGCCTAGGCAAGGGAGCAACCGTCCGCGTGATGTTTACACTCTCGCGGACCACCTAGTCAGCCGGGGCCCGCTCTTTGAGGTCCTGGGAGGATAGATGAAGACTGAGCGGCTACTACGGCTGTCTCCATTCTCAGTAAAGTCAATATTTAACATACCTCTCCATTGTTTTGGTTATTCAGGTTTCGAACTCTTATCATTTCTAGACCGCTCCCGCCCGATGAAAGCTATGTTAGCAGACAGGCTCAAATTACGAAAACAAACCGATTCGGACCGTGGTAAGAGCGGTAAGCTCCTAACACGTTCCATCGTGACCATCTCTGTACTGCTGCTTTTTGTCGTGTCAGCAGTAGCGGTGGTCCCAACATTGGCAGCAACTAACACATACACTTCAACTACTCTCTCTATCGGCGGCTCTACGCTCCTCGCTCCGCTGATGAGTGACTGGGTCTCCACAACGCTCCCCGCCACTCAAAGCTTCGTCACGCACACGGGCGGCGTAGTCCAGGTGAACTACCAGGCAGTAGGTAGCACGACCGGCACTGACGACGCGCTAGACACCGTGTTCAGTCTCGGATTCAGCGACGCGCCGATCCCCGCCAACGGGCTCGCAACGCTCAACGGTGCGGGAGACGTAACTTCCCCGGCCAGCAGCCCACCCAACGCCACTCTCTCGGCACTCGACCCCTTGGTCCAGATCCCGGACGCCATAGCGCCGGTATCCATCTTCTACGAGATCCCAGGCTTCACAGGGCACCTGAACCTTACTGGAGCCATCATCGCACAGATCTACCTCGAGCAAATCGTCAAGTGGAACAACCCACTGATCCTCGCCCTCAACCCAGGTCTCACCACGGCGCAGAAGGCAGACCTTGCAGCACACCCAATCTCACCAGTCCACAGGTCAGACGGCAGCGGAACGAGCTTCAACCTGACCTACTACTTCTGTCAGGTGGACGACGCGAACTGGACGGGTGCGGGCTACAAGTGTGGCTCGACATCGGCCAGCAACTTCCCCGGAACTGAGCTCTCAGCGAAGGGAACCGGAGGTGTAGCAGGACTCGTAGCCGCCACGAACGGTGCGATCGGCTACGGTGAGCTCTCCTATGCCATCGGAGCTGGTCTCGCGTACGCAGCAGTCGAGAACCAGGCAGGAAACTTCATCCTCCCGAGTTCTACAACTGCAGCCAACGCAGCAGCAGCAGACTCCAGTGAAATCGAGGCCGGCAACGGCGTATACACACCAACCAACGCGCCAGGCGCAGACTCATACCCAATCACAGCTCTGACATACGTGTTCGTATATCAGAACCAAGACCTCGGCACGTCCGGCGGAAGCACTTGGACGCGTGGGGACGCATACGACGTCGTTCAGTTCCTGGGATGGATAGTGACTCAGGGACAGACCGACGCAGCGGCCCTAACGTACGCACCCTTGCCAGCATCCGTACAGGAAATCGACCTGGGTCTAATCGCCCAGATCAACTACAACGGACATGCAATCCTGCCATCAACCACGACCTCCGTCAGCTGCAACCACTCCTCGGTGACTGTAGGTAAGACCACAGTCAAATGCACAGCCACCGTCACAGGCGCAAGCCCAACAGGCTACGTCTCGTGGATGAGCTCGGCAGCGGGCACATTCACATCAGCAGGATCCTGCAAAGTCAGCAGACACGGGACCTGCACCATCTCGTACAGCACAGCCGCGGTATCTGCATCGAACACCATATCAGCAGCCTACACAGGCGACCTCAACAACCTCCCCTCGGTCGGAACAGCGGCCATCGCGGTGACCATCAGGACACCGACGGTGAGCGTTAGCTGCTCGCCGGGATTGGTGGCGACAGGGTCGTCAGCGACGTGCACCGCAGTTGTGACCGGCTTCTCGCCGACCGGAACTGTGTCATTCACACAGTCTGGCGTCGGGTCAGTCACCTTCACGACCGCCAGTTGCACGCTGGGTGTAGTCGCGCACAACAGCGCCCGATGTTCAGTGACCGTAACCGGCGCAACAGCCGGAGGGGTCAAAATCTCGGGAGCCTACAACGGCGACTCGAACAACTCACCCGTCACCAAGACGCATAACTTGAAGGTCACGGCCTAAGAGAGAAGTGCATGGGCAAGCGCGGCTGGGCTGTAGCCAAGCCCTCCCGCGCTCGCCTAGGTGACGTCAAGAGAGAACCAGAGTCCAATAGTCCAAATTCCTCCTAGCACGACAACCGTTTAGGGACTATACGAAGAAGGCAGCATATCGCCAAGAATCTGTCTCCTTGCACGAAGAGGTCCCGCGACTCCTAGAGTCTCGTCCCAGTCCAGGAGTTTGATTGGCGTCCGGCTAGTTTTCCTTAGCGGAGTCTTCGTCCTGCGCGTCCTTTGAGGTCTTCTTCGCCCTGCGTTTCCTGACCGGCTCCTCCACTTTTGCGACCGCCTTCTCTTCCAGTCTCTTTGCTCCTTTCTCTGCCCTTACCACTTCTTTCTTCACCTTGGTCGCTCCTCTTTTGACCTCCTTTTCGACTCCCTTCTCTATCTTACCCAGTTCTTCCTCGATTTTCCTGACTTCGCCCGCCCCGCCGACTCTCTTGGACTTCGAGTACCATCCCTTCAACGCTTGGACGTTGCCTTCGAGTACGCTCCTTCTCCTGATGTCCAGTGGGACTCTCCAGCGCTCTGCCGTCAGCATCGGTATTCCGGATCCCTGCACCTCACCATAGGAGAAGCCCTTCGAGCCTCGCTCTATCATAACGCCCTCGTGCCTCGAAACCACCAAGGGCATCGGAGTCGGGCCGGTGGGTCTGACCATCTTGGGCCTCACATCTTCAGCGTCCTTCCCACGAGACTTCTTGGACTCCTTGGAGCGCAGACTCAACGGCGGGCATCCCAGCATGGTTCCCATTAAAACGATTCCGCCGAGCAACTCTCACCTGAGCGGAGAACCAGGGCTCTGCCGGACGCCGCACTCGCCAGACTCGGAGCTTGCACGATACCAGAGTCTTGATATCCTACGCGCCAAAGTCGGGAGGGAGACCAGCGTTGAACGACCAAGTTCACGTGAAGAGGTACCGAGTGAAGGAGAGTTCGAAGGCACGACTAGACCAGTGGAAGCCTGACGACACGTCCGGGCTAGATGGGGAGAAAGACGACGGTCTGAAAGCGCTGGCGACCAACGCCAAGAAGATAGACGTCCTGCAGGAGCTTCTCTACGCCGAGCACAAGCACAAGATGCTCATCGTACTGCAGGGGATGGACAGCGCAGGCAAGGATGCGACGATAAGGCGCGTCTTCGACGGGGTGAACCCCGAGGGGGTGAGAGTGGCTCATTTCGGACAACCTTCGGCCGAGGAGGCGGCTCACGACTATCTCTGGCGGGCGCACAGACAGGCGCCCGAGACAGGCGAAATCGTCATCTTCAACCGCAGCCACTACGAGAGCGTGCTGGTGGAGCGCGTCCACCAGCTGGTGCCTGAAAAGGTCTGGAAGAGCCGCTACGCGCAGATCAACGACTTCGAGAGGATGCTCACCGAGGAGGGCACGACGATTCTGAAGTTCTTCCTCTACATCGACAAAGCCGAGCAGGCGAAGCGTTTCCAAGACAGGCTGGACGACCCCACCAAGCACTGGAAGTTCAGCTACTTGGACTACAACGAGAGGAGGTTCTGGAAGGACTACATGGCGGCTTATGAGGAGGCCATCGACAGGACCAGCACAGACGTGGCGCCCTGGTACGTCGTACCCTCGGACCACGGGTGGTTCAGGGACCTCGTGGTCTCGCATGTCGTGCTGGGAGCCCTAGAGGGGCTGGACATGCACTACCCGAAGCTGGACGCGGCTAAGGCGAGGCTCGCCACGGAAGGCAAGGACGGTGGCTAAGCCGCAGGGCCGTCAACCGAACTCCCGAGAGTCCAAGGCACGACAATAAGGCCTCGTGCAATCATAGCGAACGAACAGCCATATACCTCGACGGACGCTGTCAGAAGACTCATTTGCAGATAGGCGTGCTGTCCAGAAACACAGAGTACTGGACGACCAAGAAGATAATCAAGGCAGGCCGGTTCAAGGGCCATGAAGCGGGCTTCATCAGGACGGGAGACGTCCAGCTCATGGTCGACGACGTCTATTTCGACGCCTTCTACGGCACGAAGTCATTCAGGGAAGTCGACGTCGTCATACCGAGGATTGGGAGGAGCCTCACCGACTTCGGCGTACTGCTCCTGAACCACCTCGAGCTGATGGGCGTGCCCACGACGCTCTCAGCGAGGGGGTTGTCGACTGCCAGGAACAAGTTCGCGACCATGCAGAGGCTCAGGGGCGCAGGCCTCAGAATCCCGGAGAGTTTTCTCGTGGCCTCCAAAATCAAGGCGGGCGACGTAATCGAGAGGACGCCGCCTCCTCTGATACTCAAGCTGCTCTCCGGGACGCAGGGCGTGGGCGTGATGAAGGTTGAGAAGGTGAGCGACGTGGGTCCGATAATAGACACCCTGGTCGAGCTCAAGCAGCTGATACTGATCCAGAGCTACATACCGAATCCTGGAGAGGACGTAAGGCTGCTCGTCGTGGGAGACGTCGTCGCAGGAGCGATGGTGAGGAAGGCCAGCCCTCTGGAGTGGAGGAGCAACATACACCTCGGAGGGAAGGGCGTGCTCTACAAACCCACGGAGGCTGAAGGCGAAATGGCGGTGAGGGCCGCGAAAGCCGCGGGAGTAGAGATAGCGGGCGTGGACATGATAATGTCGAAGGACGGGCCCTATCTGATAGAGGTCAACGCATCGCCGGGCTTCAAGGGCCTCATGAAAGCCACTGACGTGGACGTGCCAGGCTTGATCATCGACTATGCTACCCGGAAGGCGAAGAAGTAGACTTGCCAGAAGGGCCCTCGGGCAAGAGCGTAGTCCGACTCGTGGAGAAGATCACGGTAAGGGGGCCGGGCGGAGAAGAGCGAGTCCGGGCAAAGATCGACACGGGCGCCGACCGGACGACCGTGGACAAGGTCCTGGCAGAGCAGCTCAAGCTGGGGCCGGCTCTGTCAAGGATTACAATCAGGGCCTCGGCCGCGGGCCAGAGGGTGGAGAGGCCAGTCGTGAACGCGACGATAACCATCGCCGGAAAGACCTATGAGCTCAAGGTAGGCATCGCAGATAGGTCTCAAATGAGATACAGGGTGATAATCGGAAGAGACATCCTCAGGTCCGGAGATTTCCTGATAGACCCGAGCAGAAGGAAGAAGCCTTAGCGCGAACCGGACTTCGGGCCCGGTGAACTCCTGTTGCCGAAGCCCTCTTCAAAAGCTCCTATGTCGGCGTAATAGCCGCTGACTATGCCTTGCGCCGCGGGGCTGGTGTAGGCCTCAGGAACCGGGCTGTCGATCACTCCTATGATCTTCTGGGCGACTTCGTCCGCTGACTCGACCCTTGCCTGCCCCAGAAACCCACCGGCTCTTACCGGGAGGCTGGGCCCCGCGATGTCATGGAAGGGAGTGTCGACGATCCCTGGCATCACGACTGAGATGTTGACTCCGGGATACTTCTCTCTGAGGTCCATCCTGGCGTTGGCGCTGAGTATGTTGACTGCGCTCTTGCACGCGCTGTATATCGAACGATGAGTGGCGAACGGGACTCTTCCCAGGAGCGATGAGACATTGATCACGTGACCCTTTCCTCTCTCCTTGAAGTGAGGCAGTATGGCCTGCATCCCGTAGATGGTCGACATCAGCACAACGTCGATCGTGCTCCTGACGTCCTCGTCAGTCAGTTCCTCGACGCGCTTGTTGATGGCCCTCCCCGCGTTGTTGACCCAGACATCGACGTGGCCGTACCTGCCGAGGGCCTCGTCCCTCAAACGCATCACGTCGTCTCTCTTCGTCACGTCGGTGACCAGCGAGATGGCCCTCGTGTTCGACTCTGCGGCGACCTTCTCGAGAAGCTCCTTCCTCCTGGCCGCAAGCACCAATGTCTCACCTCGCGCGCCGAGCTGTTTTGCGAGCGCCGCCCCTATGCCGCTGCTGGCTCCAGTGACTACGACTACTCTTCCAGCCACCGATTCCACCACCGTAGCCTAGTCAAACATCTTCGCCTCAGGGACTGTCGTAGTCCGACCTGAGGTCCTTCCCCTGGCTTACGACCGACTTCAGGTTTGTCATGTAGTATGCCCAGCCTGACTGGACGGCGCCGAACAGCCAGAGCCAGTCGTTCCCTTCCTTGAATCCGGTGTGTTTGAGCTTGACGACGGTCCCCTTGCCCTTCCTGGTTATCGAGAACGAAACTTTGGTCTTGTACTCCTTTCCCTTTATCACGTCGGGCCAGGTAAGCACCAGGGCCTTGCCGGGAACGACCTTTTCGACCTTCCCGACGTGGCTGAAGCCGCCGTGCCAGGTGAACTTGTAGGTGCTCCCGGCCAGGGGTCTGATCTTAGCATCCTTCAGGAACCACTTGGTCAACTTCCCACCCTCCGTAAGATATCCGAACATCGTCTCGGAGGTTGCGTCGAAGTAATACTTCTGCTCGATCACAGGCGCCTTGAATGCCATGCGAAGGCCTTCCTCTCGGCTGTAGTTAAACGGATTTGGGGACGCTGACCCAGCGACATCAGAAGCGCGCGATAAACTATTATCTGCATCCAAGACTACAAGCAGAGCTTGCGGTTCGTGGACCTCAGCAGCGAAGACAAGAAGCTGGTCGCCAAGGCTACGACTCTCCTCAGAAAGCGCGAGTCTGAAATCTCGTCTGTCTCGGCGGGCCTGCGGACCCGCAGGAGCCGTGAGTATTACGGAGTGTCCGTGGACCCTGATGGCACGACCGCGGGCATGTGCGCGGAGTTCTCAGCGATAGGCGCCATGGTGTCAGACGGAGAAAGGAGCATTGAAGCCATCGTCGCAATCTCGCGAAGAGGACGCGCATATCGAGTCCTTCCTCCGTGCGGGAAGTGCAGAGAGCTGGCCAGGGGGTTCGGCAACCCATATGTAATCGTCGAGCGTCCCGGGAGCAAAAGGGAGTCTTTGACGAAGATCAAGCTTTCTGAGCTTATGCCGATAGACTGGAGTTCAAGACCGTCAAGGTGAGCGCCCCGTCCGGTCAGTCAGATGCTCCGACAGCCGCGGCCGACCATCGAGTTTCGCTAGGGAGAATAGCCGATTCGACGGGGGAGACAGGCGAAGCCGAACAGAGAGAAGAGATGAGCCATCCACTGCTGTGGGGCTTCCTCGCAACGCTCTTCCTAGGCATCATAGGTTACTTCGGCCTGCTCGTGTCACGGAGCCTCTGGCCCCTGCTCTGGCTTCCCCTGTTGTCTCCCCTTTTCGGCATAATCTACCTGATCTTCTTCGTCCACAACACGAGTGGTCTGAATCGATTCCTCGCAGGGTTTGGAATCAGCCTCGTGGCCATAATGGCCGTTGGCATACTCCTAGTGTTGGCCATTTACTACGGCCTGCTCGTCTGACTGGAGGCCCGAAGCTTTCATTCTCCTTGAGAACTCGCGAAAGATGAGCCTAAACCCCCACGGTGGCCTCAAAATTATATATTGTCTGGTAACAATCTTAATATTTCTCAAATCTCCATTACGTGATGCCATGCCTGGAAGCGGGCTAGCAGACTTCGTGGCGAGAAGCGAAGTGAGGGCGGCAATATTAGAGGCCCTTTCAAAGGGCCCGAAGACGCCCACTGAGTTGGCGTCCCTCCACAGCGAACACGTCAGTCACGTGAGCAGGGCATTGGCGGAATTGCGAGCGCAGGGCTTGGTAGAGCCCGCCGGAGAGTCGGCCCACAGGAGACCGTACAAGGCCACGCAAAGAGGACTTGAACTCAGTCTGACGCTGTTGCGCGCCATCAAGTGACCGCTCCGGTAGGACGGTCCTTCCTCGGTCCTGGCCCGACCTTGCCGAGAATCTGAGCTGGCTAAACGTAGAGGGGCCAGACGCAGCATAGGATCAGCCCCAGCACATACAGCGCGCCGAACCTTCTGTTGTGATTGAACACGAAGCCTAGGTACCAGATTGGCCACATTATCGCGCCCGGCGGGGCTTCCTTCGGCCTGGGCTTGGACAGCGTACCGAACAACTGTCTCGCCCTCGGGAGGGCCAGCAGTGAGAGCAGCGCCCAAATCGGGAGGTACCGCGTTGCGACGAGGCCAACGACGGCTGCGTAAGCTATCACGATCAGCGCCTTCAGGACAGTCTTGGTCGCAGCCTCACCTAGGAGGACCGGTACAGTCTTGACTCCCAGTTTCGTGTCATAATCTATCTTGTCGATGTGCTTGCCGAACAAGACAGTGGTCACGCTGACGGCGTAAGGTATTGATGCAACTATGACCCAGACCGGCAGCGACCCGGCGAGGACGTAGAATGTGCCGCCGACCATGAGCGGGCCCCAGACGACGAAGACCGCAGGTTCGCCTAGTCCAACGCGCTTCAGCGGCAAAGGTCCGCCGGCGTAGGCGAGAAGGAACAGCACCCCCAGGCCGGCGAAGACCAGAACGGCTGGGCCTCTAAGGACTACCAGATAGGCGGCTACGGAGACCATCACAAGCAGATGAACGAGGCCGAGGGTGAACAGGCCCTGCGACGACATCATCCCTGAAAGGGTGGGATGGGGCATGTAGGCAGGCCTGAAGTAACCTTCGCTGGTGTCGATGCCGTGCTTCGCGTCCCAATAGTCGTTGAACAGGTTGCTCGCGCTGTGCGCCGAAACGAGCCCGAGCAGAACGAGTGCGAGCGGTAACAGGAAGCCGAAGCTGAACGAACTCCTGGTGAAGAGGACATAGAGCAGGCCGCCTATGATCACCGAGTTGACGGTCATCACGAACACTACTGAGCGCGTCGCGATGAGCCAGCGACTGATCGGGTCTAGATTTTCGACGGGCTCCTTACGCGCGTCATAGGTGCCGTTCAGGATTCTGTACCAAGTGTTCAGAACTCCCAAACGATGCTCGGGAAAACGGCGCTGAGATTGTTATTTAACAGTGACAGAGGCGGAGCAAGACCTCCGGCCGAGTCAGGGGATACCGAGATCGTGGAGCCGCTGTATAGGTCTAAAGCACACCGGGACCCTCCCACACAAGCCTCGCACGGGTTATGCGAAGCCCTGGGCTGCTGTGAAAGACACGTGCGATTTTTGAATGTCACTTGACGCGATTAAGCTCAGCTTCACTCTGTAGCTGGCTTGAATTCCTTGAGGAACTTGGCTAGCGCAGTAAGGGTAGCGTTGCTCTCCGCCTTCCTGAGTCTCACGCTGTAGTTCTGGGTCCCGATTCTCACGGGGACCTGAGCTTGATACGGAATCTTGGCGAACATCACTGACGCATAATGCACTCTGCCATCCAAGTTCTCCTTGACCACATCTTCAGTAGAGGGCATCGGCGCCACCACGAAGGCCACGCCGTCAATCCAGTTGATGGTGGGTTCGGCGTGCACGGGGCTTGACAACGCTTGCCTCACCATGTCCTCGAATAGGACCTGACTCTCCTGCTCTATCATTTCATGGACTACTATCTCCCTATACGGCGAAAAAGTCACTTTGACCGTTCTGCCTCGCCTCCGCGAACGGGAAAGTCGACTCGATATAAGGAGAAGGCCGAAGTGCATGCGCGGTCGTTATCTACTCGCCTTTCTGCACAGACGGCGTTGCCCTCTCTGCTCCTCGGCGGGAAGCGGATCGAGTACTCCGTGGTCAGAGGTAGGAGCTCGCGCTACACGTACTTTCGGTTCAAAGAAAACCTCACTCTCGAGGTCGCGCTTCCAAGAGGACGGAAGGTCGACGTGGAGGCGGAGATCACGGCGAAGAGGAGCTGGGTAATCAAGGAGTCGGCGCGAATCGCAGATTCAAAATTCGTGCTTGGGGAGAACCATGTGATGTACGGCGGGCTTGCTCAGAAGCTGGTGTTCGTGCAGGGGGCAAGAGAAGAGCTGGTCCACGATCCGACGCTGAACGTGGTAACAATCTTCTCATCAGAGAGACGGGGAATCAGGGAACATGTGAGGAGGTGGTTCCTGAAAGAGACCTCGACCTACGTAGTCAAGAAGGTAGCCGAGCTAGCGCCCATCATGGGCGTGCGTCCTAGCAAAGTCGACGTCAGAGAGATAGGAAAGTGGGGTTATTGCACCCGAGGAGGTAGAATATCCTTCAGCTGGCAACTGATTTCCCTTCCTGACAGGCTGAGGGAATACGTGGTCATCCACGAACTGGCGCATCTAGCAGTGTTCAATCACTCGGCAGCCTTCCGTCGAAGGCTGAGAGCGGCATGCCCTGACTTTCGCGGTCGAGAGAAGGAGTTGGACACATATCTACCATACAGCAGGCTGGGCCCACCGGGATGAACGGCAGGCGGAGATGTGACTGGGCAGACGTCGACGACCCTCTCTACACGGAGTATCACGACACGGAGTGGGGCGTGCCCGTTCACGACGACAAGAAGCTGTTCGAGTTCCTCGTCCTAGAAACGGCGCAAGCGGGCCTGAGCTGGTACACAATACTGCGGAAGCGAGAGAACTTCAGGAGAGCGTTCGACGGGTTCGACCCTGAAAGGGTCGCGCGCTACACCCAAAGCAAGATCAACAGGCTCATGGCGGACCAGGGCATCATCAGAAACGAGCTCAAGATCAGATCTGCAGTCAAGAACGCCAAAGCGTTCCTGAAAGTCAGGGAAGAGTTCGGGAGCTTCGACGCCTACGTGTGGAGATTCGTCGGCGGTGGCCCTAGGACGAACAGCTGGACGCGCGTTGGGGAGATACCCGCATCCACCGAGGAATCGCAGAGGATGAGCCGCGACCTTAACCAGCGCGGATTCAGATTCGTCGGCCCGACGATCTGCTATGCTCACATGCAAGCAACTGGCATGGTGAACGACCACCTGACCTACTGTTATCGCCATTCAGAGATAAAACGCTCCAAGTGACGGTTAGCGTGGCTTCCAGCATGTTGCGCGAGGGGTCTTCCGATTGAAGCCCTCAAACAAGGTTGGTCGGCCTATGACTGCGACTTCGGCACAGAAGCTTCACTCCTCTTTTGCCGGTCGAACTTCCTCTTGTTCCTCAACGTTATGGCGAGCCAAGCGACGAAGACCACCAGGATCACGTACGGATTTGTGAAGAGACCGAAGTACACAAACCCGATTACGAGCGCGGCCACAATCGGAACGACGATGGCCATCTTCTGCCTCGGCGTCAATTATCGGGCCGCGTGCGTCGAGTTAGATAAGAGTAATCGGATAGCATGCGACCCTCTGCTCGCAACTTCGTCACATACGAGGTAAACGCCGCAGGGTAATTATACCGACGGTGGGGAACCGAGTGTCGTCTTTGAACTACAGAAGGTTGGGTAGCTCTGGTCTGAACCTCAGCGAGCTCTCCCTAGGAGCTTGGGTAACGTACGGCGGACAAGTTGGAGAGGATGCCGCTATGAAGTGCATGGAGAAGGCGTTCGAACTCGGGGTCAACTTCTTCGACAATGCCGAAGCCTATGCGAACGGCAACGCCGAAGTCGTCATGGGAAACGTGATCAAGAAGCTCGGATGGAAGAGGGAGGACATAGTCGTCTCCAGCAAGGTGTTCTGGGGAGGCGAGGGTCCCAATGACGAAGGTCTGTCCAGAAAGCACGTCTTCGAGGCATGCCGCAAGTCGTTGCGTAGGCTCCAGCTTGAATACCTTGACCTCTTCTTCTGCCACAGGCCAGACCCTAACACACCCATTGAAGAGACGGTGCGTGCTATGGATGACCTGATCCACCAAGGGAAAGTCCTCTACTGGGGGACCTCGATGTGGAGCAAGGACGACATCCAAGAAGCGCACACGGTCGCGCGCGCCCAAGGGCTGGTTCCGCCGCAGATGGAGCAACCGGTTTACAACATGTTGAACCGGGAGAAGGTAGAGAAGGAGTTCTCCCGTCTCTACTCCAAAGTCGGTTTGGGGCTCACGACCTGGAGCCCTCTCGCATCGGGCCTCCTGTCGGGGAAGTACAGCGAAGGCATACCAGCGGGTTCGAGGGCCTCGCTCGAGAACATGAAGTGGTTGAGGGAGTCGGTAATCACGCCTCAAAACCTCGCCACGGTCAAGGAACTCCAACCAATAGCGAAGGAAGTAGGATGCACACTCGCGCAACTCTCGCTGGCCTGGTGCTTGAAGAACCCGAACGTCAGCACGGTCATCACCGGAGCGACGAAGCCAGAACAGGTCGAGGAGAACCTGAAATCCGCACAGTTCGTCTCCGCCCTAGACGCCTCCATGATGGAAAGAATCGGGGGCGTCCTCGAGAAGAGACCCGGACTGACGGAAGACTAGTCCGAACCTCCGACTCGAACAAATCATCAGAGTTTAACTGACGGCGCCCCACGTCGAAGAGGAGATTGAACGCCACCGACGCAGTAAGAACGAAGCTCGAAGTGCGCGAGTTCAACGGCAAACGCGTGCCCTCAAACGTCAAGCTCGCCGTCCTTGAGGCCGCGAGACTCACGCAAAGCAGCGTTAACTCCCAGCACTGGCGTTTTGTCCTTGTCCAAGAGCCGGAAGGCATCCAACGACTGGCGGAAGCAAGCACGACCGGCGACTGGATTTCAGGCGCCGACTTCGCGGTGATCGTCTGCACCAGACCCGGCAAGAGCATCTACATGTTCGACGCCGGGAGAGCGGTCCAGGACATGCAGCTGACCGCCTGGGACCACCAGGTAGCTTCGGGGCTCTACACGGGGTTCGAGTTGGCCGAGATGAGGCAAGCATTCCGCATACCTGACGACCTTTCTCCAGTCGTAGTCCTGGGCTTCGGGTATCCTAGGAGGAGGCTCTTGGGAAAGAAGAGCAGGAAGCCCCTGTCCGAAATCGCCTTCCTGGAAACCTACGGGAACAAGCTCGAGCTCAAGGATAGCTGAACCACGCGGGCTCGCGCAGTCTCTCTACGACAGAGATATCAACAGCCGAGTCCCGTGGATCCGTACGATGCAGACCATTCCTATTGGAGCGGCGGCGCCGGCGTTCGACCTGCCCGGCGTAGACGGAAAGAGACACTCTCTCGCGTCGTTCGACTCGAAACCGGTCCTGGTGGTGGTCTTCAGCTGCAATCACTGCCCGTACGTCAGAGCATACGAAGACCGGATGGTCTCCATCCAGAGAGACTATGCGCCGAAAGGCGTCCAGTTGGTTGCGATCAATTCGAACGACGAAGAGTCCTACCCTGAAGATGACTTCACACACATGGTCCAGCGGGCGAAGGAGAAGGGCTTCAACTTCCCGTACCTCAGAGACGAAAGCCAAGCCGCAGTGGAGGCCTATGGCGCCGTCTGTACTCCTCACGTCTTCGCGTTCAACCAGAAGCGGATCTTGTGCTACAGAGGGAGAATCGACGACTCCAAGGATCCGAAGAGCGTCACCAGCCACGACCTTAGAAACGCGCTCGACGACATGGTCTCCGGCGGAGAAGTGAAAGTGTCGGACACTCATCCTTTCGGATGCAGCATCAAATGGTTCTCCGCGAAACCCTGACTCGGAACCGAGGACCTAAGCGTAGCCCTGCTGCCTTAGCCAAGAGTGGATGGCGATCGATGCGACTGCTTCCATCGTCGTGCTTCTCTCTTCAGCCGCCCTCCTCAGGCCGTCTGCTATCCTGGGGTCGAGAAGCAGGTCGAGCTTGACGGCATGCAGATAGGCGATCTCTTTCTTGATCTCTTCGACGGGCCTCTGAGGAGCCATGACGAAGTGGCTCACGACTGTCTCCGCTTCAGGTTTTGGAAGCGGCGCAATCGTCTCAGCGAGCTCCTTCAATTTGGATGCCCTCTCCCTCTTCGGGAGCTCTTTGACAGACTGTGCTTCCTCCGCCCGATGGAGAAACGTCGCATGCTTCACGGGCAGCACGCCCTCCTTCCTCTCTTCGGGAAGCGGGGCATGCTTGACCGTTATGTCCGATTTTATGTCCTTCCTGATGTTGCGCACCGCCTCGACTGCGGTGATCCTATCTTCGACGTATCTCCTCGACTTTCCTAATGCTCTGGCGATCTGCTCCGGCGAACCGTAGGCGCGAGGGTTGAGCTTCCTCAGAGCGCTGATTGCGTCGTACTCCTCTTCCGGCTCGATTTCTCTTCTTTGGATATTCTCCGCGAGCGAGACCACTATCGCTTCCTCATCGGTCATCGGCCTCACAACCGCGGGAACCCGCTTCAGCCCGGCAATCTTGGCGGCTTCGAACCTCCGCGAGCCTACGACCAGCTCGTACCTTCCGCCGATTGGCCTCGCTATGACTGGCTCCAGTATGCCCTTCTCCTTTACCGAATCCGCTAGGTCGCCCACATCGCCAGGGCTCTTCCTGACGTTGACCTTCCCAACGAATAGCTTCTGAGTCTCCAACAACATTATGGTGCCGGTCTGCTCCTTCCACGACTGCTGTGAGGTCGCGAACTTGGGCAACGCGTAACAATATCGTATCACGGTCTCTTAAGACTATCCAGGGTGAAGGACGGTCTTGTCGTCTTCGTCGACTCTGAGCACGTCAATGTTTATACCCGCCAAGCCGTCCAATCCGCCCATGCTTACGAAGGAGGAGATGGAGTCGCTCAAGGAAAGGCTCTCCAAGGAATCAGTAAACGTTTGCTTCAACAAAGGCACGGAAGCGCCGTTCAGGGGAAAATACTGGGACAACCACGAGAAAGGAGTGTACCATTGCATTGTGTGCGACGTGGCGCTGTTCAGTTCCGACACGAAGTTCGAGTCAGGCACAGGATGGCCGAGCTTCTTCCAGCCTGTCTCGAAGGACTCCGTCAAGGAGTCTACGGACAGAAGTTTCGGGATGGTGCGGACTGAGGTGATGTGCGGGAACTGCGGCTGCCACCTGGGGCACGTCTTTGAAGACGGCCCAAGGCCAACCGGCATGCGTTACTGCATCAATTCCGCCGCACTGGATTTCAGGAAGGCCGAGTCCTAGCCGGTGCCAACCTCCAGCTTGGGCCGCACGGACGGCCACAGGCTCTCATAACATATGTTATATCGAAGGCGACGGCCTGCTTTCATGAGGAACTATGCAGGCGCCTAGTTTCAAAGATAAGCCATCTCACGATTTTCGGATTCCGGGTTGCCTCGTCACCTCACCGGGCTCAAGATTGCTTGACCAAAGGGGAGTCGGTTCTAGACTGCCTACTCCTTAGAGGCGTTCAGTCGGGTTTGGACCCGAACAGTATGTCGTCAGGTGTGCCGAAGGGAGTTGCCCGGAAGCCCCGTAGCGGTCCTGGAAGGGCTGGAACACGTCGCGTGAGTCTGGTAACGAGGAGGAACTCGAAGCCGATCTTCACAGTCCTGCAGGTGCCTCATAAGAAGCAGAGATACGAGACCGTAGGCGACTGGGTGCCTGGCCGTCCCGCCCAGATCAGGGTCAGCAAGATGAAGGACGAAAGGTACGTTTTCCTGGTCGCACTGCACGAGATGATAGAATACGAGCTTTGCAAGATGAACGGCATATCCGACGAAGAGGTTGTCGCCTTCGACGTGGGTTTCGAAGCTGAAAGGCGCGAAAACCTCCACCCAGTCGATGCCGAACCTGGGAGCGATCCTAGGGCCCCCTACAGAGACGAGCACGAGTTCGCCACAATGGTGGAGATGATGGTCGCCCAGAAACTGGGAGTGAAGTGGTCAGACTATGAGAGATCCATCCTCGACCTTGGTCCGAAGCCACGAAAAGTACTCGTCAGACAGATGGCCCGACGCATGGCCTAGTCCAACTTCACGGTAACCACTAAGGGTCGGCCCACAGAAGACCGTCCAGTTATGGAAACGCCGACGGTGGGTTTAAATCGGTTCCACCCGCGCAAAAAATGATGGCGGGTTCAGAAGCGGCTTCGTTACTCGCCTCGGTGCCTATGTTCGGAGGACTGAGCGAGAAGACGGTGAAGGCGATTGCGTCCCAAGGAAAGGAGCTTTCGTACAACGGGGGAGATACAATAGTGAACGAGGGCTCGATGGGAGTGGGATTCTATCTGGTCTTGGACGGCAAAGCAGAGGTTCGCAAAGGCGGGAAGGCGCTCGCATCACTTGGCAAGGGCCAATTCTTCGGCGAGATGTCACTGATTGACGAACTGCCTAGGTCTGCAGACGTCGTAGCGGTCGCTCCCACAAAGTGTTGGGCGCTGACATCGTGGGCCTTCTCGGGACTAGTCAACGCTCATCCCGAAATCGCATTGGTAATGCTAAAGGAGCTAGTGAAGAGACTCAGGGCTGCCCAAGTCTCTCCGACGTCCTGAGACCCTTCCGCAGAGCCTTCTCGACACGGTGAAAGATTGAAGCTAGGCGTTAGCACGTGGTCGCTTCTCCATAAGGACGTATACTCCGCGGTGAAGACAATAGGCGACGCTGGATTCGAGTACATCGAACTCTGGGGGGAGGTCCCTCACGCTTACCACGACTGGGTCGACAAGAAGCGGTTGAAGGACGTGCTGTCGTCGTACGGAATGGTCGTCACGACGCACGCTCCATTCACAGGTCTCAACCCGGGCTGGCCATTCCAACCCGTCAAGGGTGCGATAGAGAAGACCTTGGAAGGCTTCGTCGACTTTTCCGATTTCTTGGGAGCGTCGATAGTCAGCTTCCATCCCGGCAACGCGCACACTAAGGTCCTCGAGGAACAGTCGTTCGCCAGCGCGGTCTCGACTCTTCGAAGGATGGTCAAGGCAGCGGACGGAAGGCTGGTCATCGACTTGGAGAATCAGACAAGGAGCCAGTCCGTGTACGACTACCCCATCGCAAGTTCCATGGACGCCATCGAGCGGATACTGGGAGAGGTCGATGGCTCCAAGTTCACTCTGGACACGGGCCACGCGCACGTCAGCGATGTCGACCCGGAGTTTCTCTCACGGAGGGTGGGGGCGAGGTTGGCGGAGGTTCATCTAAGCGACAACACCGGGGACGCCGACGACCATCTGATTCCGGGAAAGGGGACTGCAAAGCTCTCGGGCCTCTTGAAGCGTCTGTCCGGTTCTGACGTGTTCGTCTGTCTCGAACTCAATCCTTTCAAGAACGCCGAAGCTGAAATCATTCGAACGGCTTCGGCATGGAAGTCCGCGCTCAGCCTGTCGTAGGCCCTCCGATGCTTCTCGAGTCTCTAGCTGAAATGCCTTGAGGGCGGACGGATTGGAGGAAGAGGATCGAGCGGTCCTCCAGGACGGGGGAACTGAGGTTCTCCTGGGAAGTCAGGGTCAGGCATTCCTACTCTCCAGCCTCTCCGGGGGTTGCTCTGAGCTCCGTGAGCTTCTCTCCCCTGAGTACCCAAAGGCTGACCGGCTTGCCGACCGCTTCGCCAGAAAGGGCCCTGCGGAGCTCGTGCTCGTCCGTTGCGCGTGCTTCGCCCAGTCTCAATAGGATGTCCCCTATTGCCACTCCCGCCGATTTTGCAGGCGACCGTTCGTTCACCTCTTTGACAAGAAGCCCGGTTGCCTGTCCGACGCCTTCGCTCTTTGCAAGTTCGCTCGGCAGTTCGAGCGGTTCCACAACGACGCCGAGAAACGCCCTCCTGACTTTGCCGTCCTTCAAGAGCTTCCCTACCACGTCCTCCAGAGACTCGGATGGGACTGCGACTCCCCTGCCCGCGAACCATGCGACGTTCATCCCGAGCATCCGGCCCCATGCGTCTACCAGGGGACCCCCGGAGTACCCCGGGTTGAGCTTGGCGTCCGATACGATGGCGCTCTCAGTCATGACGCCCCACCAGCCTCGCATGCTTCTATTCGGGCTCGTTATCACTCCGGATGTCACCGCCGCCTTTGAACTGAAAGCCCCGGAGAACGCCAGAACGAACTGCCCGACGCGTGCGTCCCTAGACCGGCCTCTCTTGAGGGCTCTCAGGGCCCCAGCATCGACCTTCAGAAGGGCCACATCTGTGTACGGATCACGGCCGACGACCTTGGCATCGAACTCGCGACCGTCACTCAGCGTGACCGTTGGTTCGGACGATCCGCCCAAGACGTGACTCGCAGTAATGACCAGTCCGTCTTCCGTCCATACGACGCCGGTCCCGCTTTGACGTCCAGCGTTGACTCCCACGACCGACTGGGAGACATCCTCAGCCAACTGCGCCACAGCGTTTGAAAAAGACTGTAGCAACGGAATTCCATCCTGACTTGTCATCTTCTCAGTTCACCTCCTGTGGTGCAGACAGCCCTGTACTTGTTGACTGGGTTGGCGCCTAACCCACTCACATGGCGTAGGGTCTGAAGTAACCCACGCGGAGCAGCGAAGGTCGCCCGCTCGGCCTCTGCTTGGAGTAAAGCCTCGACACGCGTCCCATGATCTGGTGTGCCGCCCTGACCGCTTCAGCCAGCCCCGCCTTGTCCTTCATCCTAGCCTCGACGTCCAGCTGACCTGCGGAGAGCTTCACGTCTATCATCACCAACCCGTCGTCAGTCACCCACTTCATCGCAACCCCCTCCTCGTTTTCGGCGATCCCGACCCACCTCAGCTTGTCGAACCATCTGCCTTGCAGCGAGGAAACGAGCTCTGAGAGGCTCGCTCCATAAGGCAAGAACGTGTGAAGGATCGGAACGCGGTCCCAGTCTTCAAACATCGGCCTAGCTCCGGTAGGTCTGATCTTGTCCGTCGCGGAATATCCATCAGGCGACCTTGTCAGGAATCCGTCCTCCTCCAGTCTTCCGAGCGCTCTAGAGAGGGTCTCCGGGTGGGACCCTGTAATCCGTCGCAGGCCGTCGAACGTGAAGACGGAGAGCTCTTCACTCTCGATAACGCGAACGACTTCCGCGTCTCTGCCTCTCGGTTGGGCGCCTAAGTTACCCTCTTTCAACTGGCTCGAAGCAATCGAACAGTCGCTCGCTTAAAAAACTCGCGTGGCCGGACTTCAGCTGTTCCTACGTTGTCGCTTTCGTCTACAAAATGCGACTTCGATGTCTATCCACAATTTCTTGGCTTTCGCGAGCCATGCAGGCCGCGAAGCCCCCGATGACGCGCGCCCAGAAGCTCCGTTGGTACGCGGGGCAGCTGATCACGGACGCGGCGGAGAACGAGAAGGCAGGGGATTCAGAAGGCGCGATCTCCCACTACCTGCAGGCGGCGGACATCCTGTTGCTGCTCGCGAAGGTGGAACAGAACTACACAACGTGGAAGCACTACACCGACACCGCGGCACAATGTCAGCAGAAGGCCAAGGCACTAATCAGTCTCAAGCCGAGGACGGACTCGCCTCTTTGAGTGCCTGGAATGTCACTGTCGTCTGCCCTCTATCGCTTTAATATACCTCCACGCAATATTTGACACCGTGAAGAGGTGGGAGTGCTACCGTTGCGGCAACATATTCGAGGGGGACAATACCCCTGACGAATGCCCCAACTGCCACTATTCCCTCACATTCTGGATGGAAGCGGCCGAGCCCAGCGTGACGACCGTGAGAAACTTCGTGAAGATTGACCCGCTGATGGTCGACGCGAACGAGTCTGTTTTCAAAGCGGCTCAGATGATGAGGGAAAAGCGAGCTGGAAACATACTTGTCCTCATCAACGGCGAACCCAAGGGAATCCTGACTGAGCGGGACATTCTGAACAGGATCGCCGCCGATGACCTGCTGGCCTCGAAGGTTCTGGTGAGGAAGATCATGAGTTCGCCGATGATCAACATAGAAGCGGACGCTCCCCTGGCGGAGGCAGTCAAACTCATGGCGAAGCATCGCATAAGGACGCTCTTTGTGACAGACAAGGGCAAGCCGTTGGGTCTTCTCAACATGCGGTCAATAGTCGGCGACCAGTTCAGGGTAGCCAAGAGCCTCGAGTCGTAGGCTTTCGGGTGACGGCGCCGGGATGCGAGTGAAGTTCTACCCGAAGCGCCCGTCAACGGGCCCAAGGACATGGTCGAGCGTTTGAGCAGACGGCTCCACTCCTTGGAAGGGATGCGGGAGGAGTTGCTCGAGGCAGCGCGTGCGCATCGTACAGTGCAATACGGTCAACTGATGAAGCATTATGGGCTGTCCAGGGGAAGGACCCTATCGAAGGCGATAGGACTGGTAGACGGGCGCGAGCGCGACGATGGAGCTCCAGGATTCGCCGCGATAATAGTCCGAAAGGACACCAGCTTCCCGGGTGGCGGGTTCTTCCTCGATTCGGACCTGCCGTCGGGACTTGCAAGGAGCCCCGCCAGAGGAAGGGACCCTAGGCTCTCCAGGAAGGAACAGAATTACGTCCGCAGGCAACAGAAGAGAATCTGGCAGTACTATTCGAGTCGCAAGCCTTCCTCAGCGGCGAACTAGACCCCTTTACGAGCGGCCGTAGCTCTGTTTGTGACGTCAGGCATCCTGTTCCACAAGTCAGAGGCAGGTCTCGGTCTAGGTCCTAGCCGACTGCTTGCCTTCCTGTTCGACGATTTTGGCCAGGACCCGACCGGGGTCAGAAGTTTCTGTCAAAGCTCTTCCCACAATCATGAAGTCAGCGTCAGTGTCATACCACTCCCTTGGGTCTCCGCCCTGCGCGCCGACTCCGGGAGAGAAAATCAGACATCCCCTACCCACGGTCTTTCTCGCCTCGCGTATCATCTCAGCCGACTTGGCTGAAACCACTATCCCGTCGGCCTCCCAAGCTTTCGCTCTCTCTGCGAAGGCCCTGTAGATCGGTTTTCCGCTCTTGAGCCGCAACGAGTATCCTTCTTCAGCTCCACTGTGGCTCATGTACACGAGGAATAGGATACCTCCATCCTTCTGGTGGACCTTCGCCACTACCTTCTCCAAGCCCTCTCTCCACCCGACGAACGGGTTGGCTGTGAGAGCCTCGAACCCGAAGTCGAACAGGGAGTCCACGATGTTCAGGTTGGTCGCCTCGATGTCGTTAATCTTCAGATCTGCGATCAGGGGGAGTCCCTCGCGCCGGCACATCTCTATGATGTCCTTGATTCCTTCCAGCCCGAAGGGCAGCAGTAGATGTTGGTTGACCTTGACGGCCGCTATCCTTCCCTGGGTCTCTCTGAGCACCTCCTTCGCACGGTCGAGCCTTTCATAGTAGGGGCCCCACAGGTCCAGCGACAGGACGACGCGGCTGTCGTGTCTTTTCGCAGACTCTAGAATCCGTCCCTTGAAGCTCATCAGCCTGCCTCCCCTGTCCTGTTCGGTTTGGACCCTACTCTGTGGGCCGCTCCGACCAAGTCCTGGAGCTTCGCCACGCCCTTCCTCTCCAGATAGGACACTATCCCCAAGTTCACCTCGTTGAAGATGGCGAACTTCGATATCGTCGCCGTCCCCAGCTGGACAGCGTCTGCGCCCGCCAGAAAGAACTCCACCGCGTGCTCCCAGGTAGCCACGCCGCCACAACCGATGATGGGAACGTCGAACTCCTCCCTTAGCTCATAGACGCACCTCAGTGCCACAGGCCGTATCGCACCCCCGGACAGTCCTCCGAAACCGTTCGAGAGCGCCTGCCTCCCGGTCTCGGCGTCGATTGGGAACGCGCGTACTGTGTTTATCGCGGTGAGCCCGTCTGCCCCCGCGTCTACGGCCGCCCGCGCGACCGCGACCAGTCGGTCAGTGTTGGGTGAGACCTTAGCGAAGACGGGCTTCCCAGTAACGCGTTTCACAGCCCTGACGATTTTGCTGACTTCCTCAGGGTCGTGTCCCACTTCCGTACCGACTCCTCTTACGTGCGGACAGCTGAGATTCAGTTCGAAAGCCGCGAAGTCGTTGGCTTCGAGTCTCTTTGCGACTTCCCTGAACTCCATTTCGTCCCCCCCGAAGATTGACACGAGTATGGGAAGGTGCTTCTCCCTGATGGCGCTCAGTTCTTCAGCGAACTTTTCCGCCCCCGGGTTCGGAAGCCCCGCGGCGTTCACCATCCCCGAGTCGACCTCCACCAGAGTCGGCTCAGCGTATCCTTCCCTAGGTGTGTTGCCAATCGACTTTGTTACCGCCCCCCCTGCACCGAACTTCAGCGCTTCCAGTACCTTCGCAAGGGAACTGCCGTGGACCCCCGACGCGAGCAACAACGGGTTTGCGAAGTGCAAACCTGCGATTTTCACGCTTATCGATTCGACGCTCAAGTCCTGTCTCCCTCGATTTGCGTCAGGACAGATTCGTAGTCTCCTCTGGACAGCTTCTTCCTCTGGTAGAGGATGCTGGTGAGCTCTTTCACGTCGGCGAACTTCCACAGTCGGACTCCGGCCGCGGCAAGATTCTCACTGCCCCCCTCCAGTCTATCGACGAGCACAGCGGCTGAGTTGACAATGCAGCCGGCCTTCCTCAGACCTCCGACGGCTGAGACGACGCTGCCGCCCGTGGTCACCAAGTCGTCCACGACAAGCGCTCGCCAACCCGGCTGGACTGCGCCTTCGACCAACCTGTCCAACCCATACCCCTTCTCCTGTTTTCTGACATAGACCATAGGCTTCTTCAGCTGGAATGACAGGATTGACGAGACGGTGACGCCGGCCGTAGCCACCCCCGCCACGACATCGAAGCTGTCCTGACCCATCTCTTGAACTAGCGACTTGTATGCCTCTATCTCCATGGCGTAGGCGTCTGGGCTACTGGGGAGTACCCTCAGGTCTAGATAGTACGAGCTAGGCTTGCCGCTAGAAAGGGTGAACCTCCCGAACCTGATCGCGCCGATTCTGAACAGTTCTTCAGCGAGAGCGGCCCTGCCGCCTTCGGGATTGGGCATCAGAGTGTCATCGCCCCACCGGGTTCCTCGCGCTCATCGTTTTCCTGAAAAATGAACCCGCGCCTTACTGCGCCCGCTTTCTGATTTAAGGCTTAGATGCCCGAAGCCGGCTGTCGCCCAGAACCTTCCGACAGCGAAGCAGGACGTCAGACGAGGCGTCTCCAATTCTCTTCGATTATCATTTTGACCACCGCATCTTCTACCGGGTCGAATTCCGAATAGAACTCTCCTATCGCCAGGAATTCAGCAGGAGTCTCCAAGCAGACCACACGCGTCCCTTCTTCCTTTAGGGATTGCAACACGCCCGCTGGCGCCACGGGTACGGCGACAGTGACTCCTCTGGGGTCCCGCTTCTTCACAGACATTATCGCCGCGCCGA
>JASIEW010000091.1 GCA_030045755.1 Nitrososphaerales archaeon | reverse complement strand
AGAGCCCTGAATAGGTTCACCCCACGGGACCGTCCGACCCGCGGCTACAGAATCTCAGAAGCTCTCGTCGCGGACTCTTTGTAGGCCCAACGCTCGGTCCACTTCGCGAAGTCGCAGAGAATCTGATAGACTTCGTGGCCCTTGGCCGTCAGTGAATACTGGGCGTAAGGGGGCGACTCCGGCACAACGGTCCTCTGTACCACAGCGAACTTTTCGAGCTGAGACAGCCTCTCAGCCAGGGAGGTGGCGCTTATCCCCTTGATCTGGGCCTTCAGCTGGTTGAATCTCACCGGCTCGTTTATGCCAAGCGCATGAATCGTGGGCAGCGTCCACGTCCTCGAGAACTCGTTCCAAGTCGAGTGAATCGCTGCGCAAGACTCGGCCGTCTGGTGGTTAACCTCTTCTGACTTGGTCTCAGCCAATTTAGATAGTCAGTAAGGGAAAACTACTAGATATAAAAAGATGACCGAAACTGTTGTCTTCAGACATGACACAGCAGACGAGAGGAAGCAAACGTACGAGCACGTTCAGCGAGGCCGAGGCGGAGTTCCTCGCGGAGAACTTCATCGGCAGGCTTGCGACTGTCTCCCCGTCAGGTCAGCCACACGTGGTTCCTGTTTCGTATCGGTTTGACGGAAGCAGCATACACTTCGGCGGCTGGAACCTGAAGGGTTCCCTGAAGTTCAGGAACTTGGCAAGGAACCCGCTCGTCGCCATCGTAGTCGACGACATTGTCTCGACCCGGCCCTGGAGGGTGCGAGGCGTCGAAGTCCGAGGCACCGCCGAGCAGGATGACGGAAACGGCGAGACGAGGGTCAAGATCAACCCCAAAGAGGTAAGGTCGTGGGGACTGGGGGAGAAGGCGAGTTGATTTCGTCTCCCTTCGAGAAGCAGGTTACCGACGCCGTGGAAAGGTTGGGCGAGAGCATCGTGAGCGTGAGCAGCACAAGGTTCGAACGAAGAATCTTCGGCTTGGTCCCGCTGGAGGGCCAGGGGTCTGGCATCATAATAGACTCCAAGGGCCTTGTGGTGACCAACAACCACGTGATTGACGGAGCGTCCCAGGTGCACGTCGGGCTCAAGGACGGCAGGACTTTCACGGGGGAGGTCGTAGGCTCCGACGAGGCGACGGACATAGCCGTGATAAGGATGAACGCGACCGAACTCCCCGCCGCCGGGCTGGGGGACTCGGAAGGACTCAAGGTGGGCCAGTTCGTCCTGGCGATAGGAAACGCACTGGCTCTGCCGGGCGGTCCGACGGTCTCTCTGGGCGTTCTGAGCGCGAAGGGAAGGCCGCTTCCGGGGACGGACTTCATCTTCGAGGGCCTCCTCCAGACCGACGCAGCGGTCAATCCAGGGAACAGCGGCGGCCCGCTGGCGGACCTCGATGGAAAGGTGATCGGAATCACCACGATGATGATACCCTATGCTCAGGGCATGGGCTTCGCGATTCCGGTCAACACAGTCAAGAAGATCGCACAGGAGATAGTAGAGACCGGCCGAGTGAGCAGGCGCTGGATAGGGATCTCCGGCGTCGACGTCGGGCCTCAGCTCGCCAGGAGATATGGCCTGCAAAAGGACTCAGGCTTCCTCGTGGCAGAGGTGGTCCCGCGCAGCCCGGCGGATGCAGCTGGGCTCCGCAGCGGAGACGTAATCTTCGAGGCCGATGGGTCGGAGGTGAAGCACACCAAGGACCTGCTGATGGCGATCTCCAAAGTCGACATCGGGAATTCGATCAGGCTCGAGGTCGACAGAGTGGGCAGCAGGGGCTCGCTTGTCGTAAGGCCATCGGAGGCTCCTCGAGTGGAGCGCTCAGACGGCAGATAGAAACGCCTCAGACACGTCCACCAGAAGATCCACTTCTGGCCGCGGGCCGCCAATGTTCAAGTAATCAGTGCGCGGGACGGCACTCTCCGTGCCACTCGTCACCCGTGCGGCCATTTTATGCGGCGGGAGGGGGGAGAGGCTGAGGCCGCTGAGCGATTACTTCCAGAAAGTCATGATCCCGATCGGGCCAAAGAAACTGCCCGCGCTGGCGTACATCATCAAACTGATGACGTATCACGGCATAGACAAGGTCGCCCTCCTGACAGGCTACAGGTCGGAGGACATCAAACACTACTTCGGGAGCGGGGCTCAGTTCGGCGTGGACGTGACGTACTCGGAAGACGAGAAGGACCTCAAGGGGAGCCTCAACGCAGTCGGGAACGCCCTGAAGAACGGCGCCATACCAAAGTGCGACGAGTTGCTCATCTACTACGGCGACATCATCGCAGACCTCGACTTGACCGCCCTGATGTCCACCCACAGAAAGTCGAAAGCCGACGCCACCCTGGTGCTCTCGAAGGGCTACTCTCTCCCTGTCGGGATAGCGGAGGTCAAAGCAGGGATGGTAGAGTCCTTCAAGGAGAAGCCTCTTCTTGACATGAGCGTCGCCACAGGCTGTGTCCTGGTCGGACCGAGGTCCATGTCTCTCATTTCAAGAGTCGCAGGGCCGAAGAAGACGGACCTCATGACGCACTTCCTTCCTGAGCTGCTCGGGTCGGGCGGCAAGGTCGCCGCCTTCTACACCGACAAGGAGTGGCACGACATCGGGACGATAGCCGGATTCGAGAAGCTGAACGCGGAGCTCGGAAGGCGTCCTCTGAAGTATATGTCCTAGTGGTTGGCGGAGTCACTGCTTGGACGCCGCGTCAGGAACGATCTTCTTCTGGAGCTCCCTCTCCCTGAGCCTCGCACTCGCGATGCGAGGGCCTACCCTTCTAAGGAACAGGATGTTCGTGACGCCGACGTAGAACCACGCCGCCGCGAGGGCAAGAACGACGAGCTCCACGGCCTCATTGGTGGGATTGGTAAGATCCACGGTGACAGTCCTCACGCCGAAGAGGGGAAGAGCCAGCTGCACTACGTATGAAGCAGATAGGAAGAGCGCCACGACGATTGTCGTCAGTGAGAGTATTCTGATCCGGGACACGCTCTGTTCGATCCGGGCCACCAGGTCCTGATGGGCCTCGATTACCGACTGCCTCAGGTCGTCTTCGTCTGGCATAGTGACTCTAGAGTCCTCCACGTGATAAAAGGCGTGCTGACTCGAGGTCAGTCAAGCGGCAGCTTTCTCCATATCTCGAGCCACTCTTTGTACAGCGCATACCCCTCGCCTGTGATCGCAAAGACCTCCTGTCCTTCCTTGGTCTCAGACCTGATCAGTCCCTTCTGCAGAAGCGGTTCCGTAAAGTTCCCGATCCTTCCGTAGTTGACGTTGCACGCCTGCGCCAGCCTCGTCGGACCCTTTGGTGCCTCGAAGAGCGAGGCAAGTATCTCCATGTGGATGAGGATTGGTTCCCTCTTTCCCAACGCTTCATCGCTCGGAGTTCCGCGTTATAAGAACGGCAGAAACATTGCGGCGTCTGAGCGGTGTTCGGCCCGACTCGGCGGTGTCCATGTGACTCGCTAGTCTGCGGCTAGTCCTCGCGCCACCTGAAGAACCTGACCGCGAGGGCGAAGAAGATCACCGAGATTACGACTAGGATTGCGAAGTCCAAGAGGGCAGGATAGTAGTTCTGATAGATCATGACGTTGGAGAGGCCGTCGATTACATAGTATAAGGGAAGCACGTGCGCTATGCTCTGAAGATATGCAGGCATCTCCGAGACAGGGAAGAAGGTCCCAGACAGGAACATCATGGGAAACGTGACCAGGTTGCCCACCACGGCCGCAGACTCGGGGGTCCTGCTCACTGTCCCGACCAGCATCCCAAGCGAGACGAACATGAACGGGCCTATGAAGAGGAACAGTCCGATGCCCCAGTTGAAGGTTATGGCCGCTCCGAACAGGTATATCCCCACCAAGGTCAGCAAGAAGAAGGAGATCACGGTCGTCCCAACGTACCACGCTATCTTCGAGATCAGCCACTCTGTCTTTGTGAGCGGTGTGAGTGAAAGCTGTTTGAAGATCTTGTCTCTCCTGTAGGTCGAGCTGAGGTTCACCAGGGCGAACATCGGGCTGGTGAGGACTGCGAATCCTATCAGCCCGGGGACGAGGAAGTCGATGTACTTGTACGACTGGGAGACCGCCACGCGCTGGGTGACTCCCACCGAGTGCACCTGCGTCGCGTTCAACCCCGCGATGTTGAACTGGTTGACCACTTCGTTTGTGATGCCGGACACTATGGCGCTCGTGGTGGACGCCGGGTCTCCATACACCGTAACGTTGACCTTCTGATACATTTCATAGGCCTCGCTGAACCCCGCAGGAATCACCACTCCGTCGGTGGCGGAGTGCGCAGAGAGGTACGCGGTGAAGTTCTGACCGGCAGCCACGGGAACCAGCGTGATCGCTGAAGTGCTGTTCAGGGCCTTGATGAACGCCTGACTGACAGGACCTCCGTCCAAGTTCTGTACGTACACCTTGGTCGGACCTGCGGCCCCGCCGGAAAATATCGCTCCGAACAGGAGAATCAGTATGACGGGGAATATCAGGGTGAAGAAGAGGCCCTCCCTGCTTCTGAACGCGCTTCTGCCGAACACCTTGAAGTCCGCGAGAACCCTCTTGGCGCTGAACCTGCTCATGCTACTTCCTCCCTCGCAGGTCCCCCGACCAGCCGCAGGAAGATGTCTTCAAGGCTGTCTCTCTCGACCGTGAGATCGCTCCACGCCAATCCGGACTCCTCTATCGCTCTGAGCGCAGTCAACGCGTCGCCTCGGTCCTTCAAGCGCGCCGTCACCCTCCTCCCGCCATCATACTCGACTTGCAGTTTGGTGTTCTGCTTGAGATAGACTTCGAGGTCGCTCCCGGCCTTCACGGAGAGCTTCTGCCCGGAGCCGTGTGACGCGATGATCTCCGCGTTCGTACCTGCGGCGACTATCTTCCCGTGGTTCATTATCGCCACCCTGTCTGCAAGTTCCTCCGCTTCTTCGAGATAGTGCGTGGT
>JASIEW010000090.1 GCA_030045755.1 Nitrososphaerales archaeon | reverse complement strand
ATGTCTTCAAGGCTGTCTCTCTCGACCGTGAGGTCGCTCCACGCCAGTCCGGACTCCTCTATCGCCCTGAGCGCAGTCAACGCGTCACCCCGGTCCTTCAAACGCGCCGTCACCCTCCTCCCACCATCGTACTCGACCTGCAGTTTGGTGTTCTGCTTGAGATAGAGTTCGATGTCGCCCCCGGCCTTCACGGAGAGCTTCTGCCCGGAGCCATGTGACGCGACGATCTCCGCGTTCGTACCCGCGGCGACTATCTTCCCGTGGTCCATTATCGCCACCCTGTCTGCAAGTTCCTCCGCTTCTTCGAGATAGTGCGTGGTGAGCATCACCGTCCTTCCCTCCTCCTTGAGCTTCCTGATGACCTCCCAGACCGCCCTCCGGGCTTGGGGGTCGAGCCCGGTGGTGGGTTCGTCCAGGAAGACCAGTTCAGGGTCGTTGACCAACGAGAGGGCCATTCCCAGCTTCTGTTTTTGTCCTCCCGAGAGGTGAAGGAAGTAGGTGCTTGACGCGTCCTCCAGGATCACCCTTCTCAGAAGCTCGTCAGCGTCGACCTTGCGCCCGAAGAGGGTGGCATAGTAGTTGATTGCCTCCCTGGGCGTAGGATAGTCAAGGAACTTGAACCCTTGGGGTATGACCCCTATCTTCTTGTGCAGCTGGTAGCCCTCGGACCACGGGTCTACCTGAAGCACCCTGACTGCACCCTCATTCTTCTCCCTGAGGCCCTCGAGAATCTCGATGGTCGTGGTCTTTCCTGCGCCGTTCGGTCCAAGAAGCGAGAAGACCTCTCCTTTCTTCACTGTGAAGGATATGCCGTCTACGGCTTGGAGGTCGCCATATCGCTTTTTGAGGCCCTCGACCTCGATGGCGGACATCTCATGCGAAGCGAAACTGCAACCTATTTATCGAGTTTGTGGGGTTTCTAGGTGCTCGCGGGCGGAGGACCCCACCGCATGTTCCGCCTGCCCCACCACATCCTGCCGAAGAGAATCATGGCAATCCCGACGAGTATGAGGACGATCCCCGCGAAGACAGCCACGAGTTTGAGCAGGGTGATGACAATCGTCAGGATGAACCCTGAAAGCAAAGCGAGGATGACGATTCCGACCAGAATGAGGATGATGCCGAACAGCGGCCACTTATCCACAGTGTGCTTTCTCTCTGACGATATTTAGCCTTGCATGAAGCTGAGACATCTCCCTCTTCCAGAGTAGAAGGAGGGCGGCGCCGCGCGCGCGTCCGGCCCACGACCTGACCTGAAGTCCGGACTTTGGGTGAGCAATCGCCTTTAGCCTGACCCCTTCCTCTTGCGCCATGTCTCTATCGAGTGACATGTGGCTCGGCTACGCCCCGGGAGGCGGAAGGACGTACCTGGACCTGGGGCACGCCGGCTGCAAGGTCCTGATCCTCGGGTCTCGGGCCCCCGAAGCCGTCTCGCTCGTGGCGCTTTCCGCGAAGGAAGCTGACGCCAAGCCGCTCATACTGGACATGACAGGCAGTCTCGCGAACAAGCTCTCCGGATACTTCGACACCTTCGACTACCATGCGTTTCTCTACGACGCGTTCAAGCTGGAGGCTCCCGAGCCTTGGCACTCACAACTCGTGGCTTCTGCGTATGCGACCGCCCTCGACCTTTCCTCTGGTGACGAGGCCGCCCTGAACTCGGCTCTCCAGAGCCTCGCGTCGGAGGGGAACATGGCCAGTCCCGCTTCGGTCTATGACTCTCTGGGGGGCGTCGGCGGGTTCAGGTCGTCGTTTGTTGACGGGCTGAAGGGAAGGATAGGCTCGCTCAAGCTGCTCGACGCGGTGGACGACGAACTCGCCTCCCGACTGTTGGAGGGAAACGTCATCGTCGACTTCCAAAGGGCCCCGTACCCCCAAGCGGCGGAACTGGCCGCATGCCTTCTGATCGCGAAGCTGCTCGCCATAGTCCACTCTACGGGGGGCCAGCCCGTTTCCCTCTTCCTCACCGAAGCCAGCAGGATATTCCACTGGCGGCCGCGGCCCGTTCACTCATGCCGCCTCCTCACGGAGCTTCTAGCTTGGGAGTCCGTCTTCTTCTCGACCGATCAAAGGCAGGCCACTGATTCCCAGATTTTGGACGGATGTCCTGTCAGAATATACAGCAGCGACGCTTGGCACGCGATTTCAAAAGGAGACTCGCACGTATTGTCCGGGACGTTCGTGGTCGAGGACGAGCGGACGAGTCTCCACAAGGTCTTCGTCCCCAGGAGGGTCCCGGCCAAGACGTCTGCCTACGCTACGGTACGCACGCAGAGAAGCGCTTCGCCCAAGCTGACCTCTGCCATCCTCGAGGCCGTCGAAGCCTTCCCCCTGTCGACCAGGGACTCGATAACGCAGTACCTCGCCGCAGAGTTCCTTCAGTCGGACATCGACTCTGAACTTGCGAACCTCCAGTCGCAGGGGCATCTGGTGGCCGAGCTCAAGGATTCCGGCTCGGGTCCCAAGATGTTCACGCTCACGCTATCGGAGAAGGGGAGGAGCCTGTCGCGGGAGCTGAATGGATAGATGGAACACATCCCGACGGCCTGCAAGTCCGTCGACGAGCTCCTCGACGGCGGCCTCGCGACCGGCACAATCACACAGGTCTTTGGAGAGAAGGCCCTAGGCAAGAGCATCTTCGCCTACCAGACCGCCTGCTCGGTCGCGGCGGCGGGAAGAAGCTCGATCGTCCTCGATACCGAGCAGTCCTACTCCAGCTACCTGCTTCCGTACAGAAGAGCGGGAATGGACAAGAGGTTCGGCAAGCCGATCTGCGCTGCCGAGCTCAAGCTCGAGAGAACCGCCAGACCTTCGGGCAAGAAGAAGGGGGCGACACGGAGCGAGATCATCACCGCGATAGGCTCGACTCTCGACAGGCTAGGGGTTCCCTACAGCGACGCCCATATGGGACCCATCGCCGACGTACTTTGCCCCACCTTCGAGGTCGAGGTTCCGTCCAAGGAGCCGAGCGTCATGATACTGCAGACTCCGGAGGTGGTGGACCTGTTGAGTCTCCACGGCATAGACGCGTCGAAGGAGGTATCGAGCGGAGGGAGAGTCGAACTGAGGCTAAGGCAAGCGCCGACCTACGACTCGGTGCTGCACCGAATCATCCGGGAGTCGGGCGCCAAGCTTCTCGTCTATGACTCGATCTCCGCGCCGTTCAAGTCGTCGTTCCCGAGCACGCAGGACCTCCCCGCGAGGAGCGCAGGCCTCGCCATGATCCTCTCGCACGCCCAAAGGCTCTGCGTCGAGTTCGGGATCGCCGTGCTGGTGATCAGCCATGTCTCCATCGACCCGATCAAGGCGTGGAACAGGCATCCCTACGGAGGTGTGATACTTGGCCACGAGGCCAAGTTCTCGCTCGAGCTGACGAAGAGCACGGCCAAGAGGAACGGCGAGGCAGAGGCGGAGAACGAGGACGAGAGGACGGACAAAGGGAGGGCGTTCTGGGTCGCCCGGCATCCCGCGATGCAGGAGTATTCGAGATACGGCTTTGCGAACATCGACGAGGAGGGGTTCCACTGATGGGCCTTCTCGGAAAGACCGTCCTGTTCGTCCTGGGCACCGGCTCTCTGGCCTTCCACCTGTGGTTGGTCGCTATCCTCTGCTTCGCCGCCCTGGCCTACTCCCTTGGAAGGAGGAGGGGCGGCGCCAAAAAGAATGCGAATCAGGTTCCCGCCTCCAGGAATCTGACGCGTCTCAGAATGGCAGTGTGCGGACTTTCGCTCCTCCTGACGGTCATCGCCGCGGCCAGCGGAGGCCCCTACTGGCTCTTCGCTATTGTATCTCTGGCCGTGTGCATCCCGTGGTCCTCAATCCTCGGCAAGCTCACGTCTTCTACGCTCGTCCACGTCGGAGACTCGACCCTGTTGCGCTCCGCCCTCTTCCCGCTGTGCTGGCACTCTTTGGCTGAAGTCAAGCCCGGTTCGCGGCCTCTCCCGAGGGCTCTGTCCTCGTACGAGGGGCGACTGATATTCACGGGCTCAGGAAAGATCTACTGCCACGTACGGGCGTTCGCGTTCGACTCGAGCCGCGCAGAGGCCCGGACTCTGGCCGCACTCAGGCAGGCTGCCGCGGGCATGACTGCCGACGGGGCGTATCTGATGCCCCTGGACGGCGGGTCAGCGGCGAAGGTCCTTTCCTCAAGGCTCAGAAGAGTCAGATTGTCACAACGCGGGCTTCCCGACCTCGGTGCAGACGTCTTGGTCACCGAGTCGCGCGAGGGTTTCCTGACGCGCATCGCAACCTACAGGTTGGTCGGATCCTCGTCCGCTGGTTCGGTCCCGAGGACCGCGGGGCTCAGGCGAAGGCCCCTGCTCTGGGAGACGCTCGAAGCTGCTGCGAAGGTGAGAAGATTGCCCGAGCCCGACTCCTTTTCCAACCTCCTAGAGTCCTTCGCCGCCGCCAGGGGAGAACCGATTGGCGAGAGGCTCGGAGCCCTCGAAGACGCTGGAGAGAAGGTTACCTTGGAGTCCCTCAGCGGCGACAGGCTGCAGGTGACCAGGCCTCAGCTCAGAGCGCTCGCCGCGCTCTATCCGTGAGGCACGTGTGCCTGACCTAGTCGTCTCTCAGCTTGTTGGTCCAGGCGACCAGTCTCTGGAGGATCTCTCTGAGCGTCTTCTTCGCGTTCTCGTCCGTCAGACGCACGTCTTCGTCAAAGGCGGTTTCCGCGTTCGCCAACATCAACTGGGGGCGGTTCATCGCGTAGACGTCGAGGTCGACCAAGACCTGACGGAGGTGGAGCTGGCCTCTGACCCCTCCCCGCATCGACGTGGAGGCACTGACTATCGCAGCAGGCTTCCCCGCCCACACGTTCTGTCCCGGCGGCCTGTTGCCCCACTCGATCGCGTTCTTCAGCAGGGCGGTTATGGTATAGTTGTGCTCCGGCGAGGCGAAGAGCAGTGCGTCAGCCTCCTTGACCTGCCGTTTGAGCGCTACGACCGACTCGGGCGGAGCCAACTCCAAGTCCTGCGAGTACATGGGCAGGGAGGAGATGTCGCAGATCTCCAGCGATGCGCCCTCTGGCAGCATCTCCTTCGCAGCCTTGAGGAGCGCGGTGTTGTAGGAGCCGTTCCGGGCGCTCCCAGATATCCCCAGGATCTTGACCGGTCGCGTCATGTCTGCCGCC
>JASIEW010000089.1 GCA_030045755.1 Nitrososphaerales archaeon | reverse complement strand
TCGGCGAAGGGACTGGAGGCGAGGGCGTCTGCGGAGTTCAAGGAGGTGGCGCTGCTCTCCGGAGCGCGCAAGTTCACCATCGAGCGGTCTCCGTACGACGGCGTCATCGAAGTGGACGCTGAAGACGCGAAGGCCCTGGTGTCGTTCATACGAGAGTATGTGAAGACCGAGCCGTTCAAGGTGAGGTTCATGATGCGTCTGATACCCGTGGACCGGGTGGTGGACACGAAGATGGAGGAGATAGTGCGCGCGGTAAAGGACCTGTCGGAGGCGATCGAGCCCTCAGAGTCGTTCAGGGTGACCATCGAGGCTAGGGACTCGCCATACTCGGAGAAGCAGTTGATCGAGGCGATAGCGGACTCGGTGGACCGCAAAGTGAGCCTAGACTCGCCCGACAAGATCGTCCTCCTGGAGATCTTCGGAGAGTACGCGGGCGTGGCGGTCGTCGCGCCTGACGACATCGTCAGCATCTCCAAGCTGAAGAGGGCCACCTAGGCCCTCAGCGCGTTGAGCAGGGCGGCGACCTCGACCCTATCAGACTCCGTCGGAGACAGGGCGTGGGCAGCGAGCCTCTTCGCGGACGGCCCGGCTTCGTAAGAGAACCTCTCTGGGCTCGCTATGACGAGGATGAAGCCCTTCCCCTTCTTGGAGCCGACCTCCCCGATCGCGCGCGCGATCTGCGTCGTCCCTGCAAGTCTGAGGAGGAAGTCCACTTCGGGCTTCCGGGCGAGCAGGTTCTTCGTCTCGCAAGCCCTCAGCGTCTGTGCCGCCAGCATCTCCAGAAGGAGCGCGTTCCTGGCAGCGGATGTGTCGGAGGCCTGTGCGAAACCGGCGTTCAGCGCCCGCCTCGCCTTCTCTTTGGCTGCTTCGGAGTCGGCCCCAGCCGGAAAGAGGTAGGAGGCGACGACGTAGCGCAACTCGTCTATCCGCCATGAGAGAACGGGATGAGGATGACACTGTCTCCGGTCTTTACCTTCCTGCCTCCCGCCGCGGAGACGAACGCCTCTCCGTCCTCGATCATCACAAGCGTGTTGTACTCGGTGAATCCAGGGTCCGCCTTTCCGGACATTGTCCGCAGTTTCTTGACCAACTCCGCGGCCTCGATGCAGTCACCTTCCACCGTCACTTCCTTCGAACCCATCGCGGTGGCGATGTGCCCGACGCATCTCACGCTGATCATTCGGAGTTCAACAGCAACAGCCTTTCCTTATACCTTCTTCCTTCATACACCGTGCCAGGCGGCGTGAGGCTGCCCCGCGACTCCAGATCCAGGTCCATCACTCGAGCTTCGGTCGCCGAGTTCAAGTCGCGCAGCGGGAAGTTGACCGCGACTGGTCTCGGGTCGATGACGTGCATTGACGTCTTGCAGGGGAAGAGGTCGCCGGTCTTAGCGGCCTCGACTACGTCGGCCTTGGACAACCGTTCTACTAGCGCGACGACGGTGTCGCGACGAGCCAGCTCCACCTCCAGTTCGCTCTCAGCCACGAACCTTCTCGTCAGTCCCTCTGTCTCGGCGGCAGCGTCGAGAGCGCGGACGACGGCGAAGCCGCCTGCGAGGCCAATGCATTCCTTTGGCAGCAAGGCGCCCTCAGACGACATGACGGCGAGTCCCGGACCCCTGTACTCGAGCTCGCTCAGCGCATCTTTGGGCGAGGCTTCCCTCGTGGTTCCGGCCTTCTTTGCCACTTCTACGAGCGTCTGGACGCCGCGTCCTGAATACGACCTCGCCCACCTGTAGACCGAGACCGACTCCGAGCCGTAGTCGAAGGAGCAGCAGACCACCTTCCTGAGCCCGAGGAGCTTGAAGGCTGCGAGCCTATGCATGCCGTCCACGACTGTGCTCGTCCGAGAGTCGAGGAGCAAGGGATCCTTCTGGGCGCCGTCCCGTTCGCACAGCTTCGCGAGCTCGGCCACATGGGAGGGGATGGTGTCTTCGTGGGCGCGCAGGGAAGAGATTGGTCTGAGCTCCAGTTTGAACCCTGACCTGCGCAGGGCCATGGTTCGTTACTCCTGCGGTTCTTGGGCCGGCGGACTTTCTTCAGCGGCAGAGTCCGCCTTGAACGACTTCGAGATGTACCCGGCGATTCTGTTCCTGAGCTGCTTGGAGGAGACCAGGGCGAGCTCGTCCAGCGCTTCCTTGTTCTTCTCGAAGTCCAAGCCGAAGGCTTCGGGGTGACGCGACAGCATCAACTCGGAGAGCCTTCTGGTCCTGTCCAAATCTGGCCCTCCCCGACTGGACGGGGTGATTAACCTTGTTGTTCGGCTCCTCCAAGTTCGTGGGTCACGGTCCGGAGTCCTGCCCGAGTCAGGTCGGCCGCTGCTGACTTTTCGGGCCTTTGGGCGCTGCACTCAGGGAGCCGTTGTGTTTCCGAGGTACGCTTGGGCGTTAGACGCGATCTGTTCCCTCGCCTCATCGAAGTTGGTCCGCCATAGCCGGGACAACAGGAAGACAACGGAGGGGACCAGACAGGGCCCCTGGGAACCTTCGAGGGGCCCGTAACTGACCGGGCCGTCCGTCTCGGTCAGGACCTTGTCCCTGTCATATGAGGCGGCCATCCTCCTCAGCTTCTTGGAGTACGCCAAGGCCGGTCCGAATGAGACGAAGTATCCCCGGTCTCCGAGCGTTCGAAGCCGCTGCTCGTCTGCGAACCAGTGCATGAGGACGGAACGGTTTTCGAACGTGCCCAACACGTCGAGGCACTCAGCCTCGGCACCCCTTGAGTGGACCTGGATTGGCTTGCCGGTCCTCTCCACGGCCCGGAGTTGCGCTTGGAAGACCTTCATCTGGGCACT
>JASIEW010000088.1 GCA_030045755.1 Nitrososphaerales archaeon | reverse complement strand
CATAGTGTACTGGCGTTCTGGCCAGGGCTACAACCTATGAGCGAAGACGCCAAAACCTTGCATGCGAACCAGTTCGACGGAGGACGAGGACCTGATGTGAAAACTGGACAGTCTGATGAAGGACCCAGCGAAGTGGAAGGAATACATCGAATCACGTGTTGAGAAGGCGATCAAGATCTGGCCGAAACGTTGAGCGGGAACGCGGCACACTCCAGCACTGGATAGAGTCAGACGACGATCGCGTCGGTCAGGTCCTCAAAGTGCTTGTCTCCCGTCACGACCTTTGCCGCGGCACTCCTGGCTGTCGCCAAGATGACAGAATCGGCCATCCCCCAATTCCTGACGACGCTCTTCCGTGCGTGGTTCAACTCTCCCGCGAGGAGCGCTATCGAGCGGTCGATGGGGGCGACAAGTGTTCGCGCGGACATGAATCGAGAGTCCTCTTCGAATGAAGGCCATTTCTCTCGAAGGTACTTTTCCCGCAGCTCGGCGAAGGATATGGTCGAAGTGGCGGCGCGGTCACCTTCAATGTAGGGGCGCACATGTTCGCCCGACCGGGTACCCCTGAAATACTCAATCCAAGCGTAGGAGTCTATGACGTACTCATAGCTCATGCAACTTGGCCTCGTCTCTCGGCTTGAAGGCTTTCATCTCGGGATGGGAACCAAACATCGAGTCCTGGATGTTCTCAGCCTTGCTGATGAGGCGCTTGACCGTCTCATCCATGCTCCTTGCTCCATATTTCTTCTTCAGTTCTTCCAGCATTCGTGCCGTGTTCTTCTTGACCTCGACCGTCGTGGACACGACTATGGACTATAGCCCATGGATAGTTAAACCTGCCGGCACTACGGGTCTTGCCACAAAAGGGGAAGGCCGAAGCTGGTCATGCTGTTGCCGGGCCGAGCACTGGTGTTACGCAGTTAAATGTCATCCTTACGATGACAACATCCAGATGTGCGCCAGTTGATTCCATCATGGGACAACGACTGCTGACTCTGGCATCTCTGTTGGTCATCTGGAACTTGGTCCTCCAGGGACTTGACTGGATATCATCGTTTGTTGGCTACTCGCGTGGCGTCTCCGAAGTGAACGGTCCCACACTCTTGCTTTGGAAACTCTTCTTTGACAACCTCTACTTCGCGATCAGCGTTGAGAAGGCCGCCTACATTGCCTTCTATGTTTGCGTCTTCATGATCACGGAAAGACTGTCACGCATGGACTCCTACATCGTGGTCAGATACTTCGGCCTTGCGGTCATTAACATCCTTCTACTTTTCTCGGCGCTCATCTTCACTAACTATCTTATCCTAAGCATCGTAGCACTGAGAGCCTAGACGGAGTCGAAGAGCGTCGCTCGTACAGTGCATCGACTTGGACCGAGAGGTTCTACGGCAACGAGGTCTCAAACACTGAATCAGCATCAGGCCGCCAGTCCGCCGGAGGCTTCCTCATTCGTCTAACCTGTCGACCCCAGTCGTGTTCTGACCCACTTAGGTAAGGCTCGGAGATATTGTAGGCTCAAAGACATATGAGACTCGTTTAACCTAAGCACACGCTAGAGGCTATGCATCTGTGAAGAGGGCCTTGATGGCAGTAACGGTGTGTGCCGTGGCTTTCCTAGGATTCTTCCTCTTCATTCCTATAGTCTGGACAGACCTCGCCCCCTGCAGTGTCAATCCTACCGCCTCGCCATCGAGTGGCTATGGTTACGCTTCCCTGTCATTTCATCTGTTCGATTTCGGTATGACCTATATCTCTGGACAAGTTACATGGTCGACTCAGCGCTATACCGGATGTTTTTGAGTACGAGAAGTTTCCAGTAAATCAATGCGGGGGGTGGGATTTGAACCCACGAACCCCTAAGGGACGGGATGACCCATCGAAGCGTGGCCGGATCTTGACTCGGGTTGCGTGTCCCGCACGGTTGACCAGGCTTCGTTACCCCCGCGCTGCGGGCCCCTCGTCAGGATTCCGATAAATAATCGCGCCGTCTGTCACTGGACCGTCGCCACCCTGCTGTTCTTTCTGAGCAGTCTGTGCGAAGCTATCTCGATGATGATGTTGCAGTATCTCGCGAGCTGACCGAAGTGCGACACGAGGACCCTTGCGTAACCATACTCTCCGGACTCGAGCATTTGATGGGCTATTTCCTTCTCCAGCTGCATTGTCTCTTCGACGAGGGTCACGGACCTGCGCACAAGTCTGATGTCGGGCGTCAGGAGCGCCTCCACGGTCGTGTTGAACGCCTCGCCTGCGCGGGCCGCAAGCTTCCTGATGCTCGTGGCCATCCTGGGATCCATCTTGGTCCCCAGCGCCCTGAGCCTCGCCAGCTCTTCGGCCAGGTCCCTGATGATGTTCCCGATCTCGTCTAGCGTCTTCGCCGAGACCCTGTCTCCGGACGCGTGGAGGGGCGACTCGATCCCAATCTCCGAGGCGAGCTCCCTCCTGTTCAGTGCCACGAGTAGCTGCCTCAGTATGAGCCAGTAGAGCTCGTCGATCTCGTCCTGGACGCGAGTCACTTCGTTCAGCCTCCCCATCTGTTTGAGGTCGAGCGCATCTGTCACGTACTTCAGACTCCGAGACACGAGCAGCTGCAGCCTCTTGATCAGGGAGTCTACTGGGAACTTCGTAGGATCTATGAAGCTCTGTGCGACCAGTCGCCTCTCGTCCGACTCGACGATTTCGAGACCTCTCAGGCGTCGAATCGTGCCGATGACACCGTCGAGCGTCTTGTCTCCCAGCGGCTCCTTCCCTACTATCTCCACCGTGTCGTATCCGAGCGCGTAGCACCCGATGACAAGCTCGGTCAGCATGTCTTCTCCTCCAGCCAGCTCTGCCCTTATCACCGCCCTGCTGGCGCCCCTCGACTTGGTCGAAGGTATCAGCCGGAGCGTGCCGTCGACCTCTTCCCTTACCAGCACCGCGTCCTTCCGCGACAGGTTCATTCTCTTCGCGTATTCTTTCGGTATCGACACGGTCAGCGTAGACTCGCCGACTCTCTGAAGCTTCCTGAGCTCGTCCATCCTAAGTATATACTGGTAAATGCTATATATACAATAACCTTAAACATCTAACACGCTCCTCTGTAAGGAGACTTGAAGAGGAACGATTTCCTCTGGATGATCGGCGGAGTCCAGGGAAGCGGCGTCGATACGTCGGCCAACGTCTTTGCGAAGGCTGCCGCCTCGGGAGGGCTGCATGTGTTCGGCAAGAGGGAGTACTATTCCAACATCAAGGGAGAGCACAGCTATTTCCAGGTCAGGGTTTCCAAGGACCTCATCCGTTCGCATGTCGACACCGTCGACATGCTTGCAACCTTCGAGGAAGAGACGATCTTCAGACACGCGCTCGAAGTAAGGAGCGAAGGCGCTGTGATATACGACCCCGACCAAGACGCCAAACGGTTAGACCAGGTTCCCACGATTGAGGCCGACTTCAGGGCCACGCTCTCGGCGGAGCTATCGAAGAATGGGCTCTCAGCCGACGTCCGAGGAATCCTCGAGCTCGCGAGAAGGCGGGGCGTGCACATCTATCCGATTCCATACAACGAACTGCTCAAAGCGGTCGGAGCCAAGTTCGGCGAGACGTCCCTAAGCACGCTCCAGAGGATGCTGAACGTGATGGCGGTCGCGGCCTCGTACGCTCTGCTGTCTTTCGACGAGAACCTCGTGAAAGACGCTGTGAAGAAGCAGTTCAAATCGAAGCCCAAGGTCGGCGAGATGAACGCCGAGGCCGTAGGCGCCGCTTATGACTACATAGAACAGAAGTACGCCGGAAGTTTCGCTTACAAGCTGTCCCCAATCAAAGCCGACAGCGCCAGGCTCTTCGTCAGAGGCAACTCGACTGTCGCGATGGCGAAGGAGCTTGCTGGGTGCAGGCTCCAGACGTACTATCCAATCACCCCTGCGAGCGACGAGAGTGAATACCTCGAAGGCCATTCAGAAATGGAGCTCGACGGACTGGCCTCTCAGGACAACCCCCAGGCGGGCGAGCTCGCTGCCATGAAGACCAAGGGAAGCATAGCGGTCGTCCAGTCCGAGGATGAGATCGCAGCGGTGACCATGGCCATCGGCGGCGGCATCGCAGGTGTCAGGTCCTCGACGTCGACTTCAGGCCCTGGGTTCTCGCTCATGGCCGAGGGCCTCGGTTATGCCGGGATGAACGAGGTTCCAGTCGTTGTCACCTTGTACTCGAGAGGCGGCCCGAGCACAGGTCTTCCCACTCGCCACGAGCAGGGGGACCTCAGATTCGCCATCCACGCCGGGCACGGTGAATTCCCGCGCCTCGTGCTGGCCAGCGGGGACTTGGAGGAGGTCTTCTACGACACGGTGAGGGCCTTCAACTACTCAGAGAGGTATCAGACGCCCGTAATCCACATAGTCGACAAGGCCTTGGCAAACTCCGACGCGACACTTCCGATGTTGGACGTCAACAAGGTGAAAATCGACAGGGGCGATTTCGTCAGAGGCCCGATTACAGACGCCGTCAACGGCGAGTACAAGCGCTTCAAGCATGTGCCCAACGGCATTTCGCCGAGACCTCCGGTAGGCACGAAGGGCGGGGTCTACTGGCTCACCGGCGACGAGCACGACGAGCACGGTCACATCAGCGAGGACCCCACCAACCGAGACTTCATGATGGAGAAGAGGATGGGGAAGATCGAGCTGGCCGACAAGGAGATACCGATCGACGAGCGGGTCAATTTCTTCGGCCCGGAACAGGCCGAAATCACGGTAGTCAGTTGGGGTTCCACGAAGGGCGCAATCCTCGACGCGATGGAGTGGCTCCAGCAGGACGGGATATCTGTCAACTTCCTACAAATCAGGCTGATCAACCCCTTCCCAACGGAACGCGTTAGGGCCGTCCTGTCCAAGGCGCAGAAAGTGGTGGGAATAGAGATGAACTACTCAGG
>JASIEW010000087.1 GCA_030045755.1 Nitrososphaerales archaeon | reverse complement strand
CTTGCGTACAACCTGGAGCTGTTCCAGGGCCGGTTCCACAGGGACTTCTGGTTCGCTCTGAGCTGGGGGTTCCTACCGGTGTTGGTGGGATTCGTCCTGCAGGCCGACTCCTTCTCACTGGCATCTCTCTTCGGCGGTTCGTTTGGGTTCTTCACCGCATACGTGGAGATAAGCGCCTCCCGCCCGTACAAAGTGCTAAAGAGGATGCCAACCGAGTCTCCGTTCGCGCCCAAATTCGAATCCGCTCTGAAGGGAGTGGTAGCCGCCGTTCTCTCGACGGCCGCGCTTCTCCTAGCCCTGCGGCTGGTGTGAGACCTCTAGGTCACGTCGACGAGGAGGAACGCGGTCTGGCGAACGAGTCCTTCAGAGAAGGTTACGTCCACGGTGTAACGACCAGGCGGGAGCGATTCCTGCACGCTGATCGAGACGGACAGCGACTGCGGCCCGACACCCGAGGGAATGTTCGCCGCTTCTGGCTTGATCGAGATCAGACTGGGCGTGGAGTTGTAGTCCTCCGAGTCGGACGTGAGAACCTGCAGGCTCTTCGTCCAGCTTCCGGTCAGCTCGTAGGCCACGTTCGCCGATGCCCCCGGGGCAATAGTCGTCTCGTTTCCACCGGGCAGAGACACGGAGAAGCCCGGCGCCTGATCTCCATTCACGAAGCCTATGTAGTTGCCGTCCCATGACGTGAACCACAAGCCTCCCGACGCCGAGGCTACTGTGAGGTCCTGCTGGATGCCGTCGCCGGTATCGACGGGCGGGTTTGCTTCGCTGTATTCAGTCATCGTTCCTGCCGTAGGATTGAGTAGCGCGATCTCGTTCGCATAGTGCTCGTTGAACCACACCGTTCCTCCCTGCGACGTGATGAAGTACGGATAGGTCGCGTAGATGTACCCCACGTTGGAAGTAGGGTATGTCGTCCATACCCCGGTCTTCAGGTTGTAGGACACGACGGCGGAGGTCGCATGCTGTGTTATCCAGACGGTGTCCCCAGATATCGTCAGCGAGTCGGGGTAGATCAGGGTGAAATTCCCTCCGACGCGAGTCATCGTGACAGTCGAGCCAGGCGTCGTGGGGTTGAACGAATACAGGCCAGAGTCGTAAGGATCCGAGGGGTCGAGGGCCACGACGTATGCGACCGTGGAGTTGTAGAACTGGATCTGGATGGGCTCTTGGTGACCGAGTCCTTCGACCGCGTAGAGGGTCACGTTCAGGTCCGTGTTGATCTTCCCGATCACGGGGAGCTCGTTCCCGGTGAGGAAGGGGATCGCAGTGAACCACATCGACCCGTAGGGCGTGGCCGTCAGGATGTACGGAGAAAGAGCAGGTGCCGAGGTGGAGGGATGCGAAGCAGCCGTGACGTTCAACTCGACAGTGGAGCCGTTCGCGGGGTCCAATCCGTTGACGAGGTATCCGTTGTTGTCTGCCGCCCAGACCCTCCCATTCCACAGTTGGACGTTCCATGTGAGGGCCTTGGGATACTCGGAGTCGAGCTTGCCGACGTCCGGGTAGCCTGGCCAAGCATACTCTATCTCTGTGCCGTTCGGGAACAGATGCCCGACGCCGGCTAGCGCCTGGATCCCGAACCAGACAGAGCCGTCAGGGGCCACGGTGATTCCGTTCGGGTCTCTCGAGGGGTTCGGAAGAGAGTACTCTGTGACGTCCCCGAAGGTGACGACCTTGGTCTGATTGCACGTAGCGTCCACCACTTTCGTCTGACAGCTTGGTTGGACGGAAACGAACGCAAAGGCCGTGATCGCGACGATGCCCAAGAGCGAAATCACCAACACTGCTGCAGCCTGTCTCCTGCCGTCCATCTTCTCACCGAGTCAGGAGTATGCCTCGAATTCCCTGCCGAGAACGCCCAGGGCTATCTTCTGCTCCAGTATCTCGTTCGCCCCCTCGTAGATGCTCGTGACGCGCGTGTCGGCAAGGTGTTGGGCAGGCCTTGCTTCGAAGCTGTAGCCGTTGGCGCCGAAGACCTGCACCGCCCTGTTCGCGGAGTCGAACGAAGCGTTAGCCGCGAAGTACTTCGCTTTCGCGATGGCAAGGTCTGTCACATCTCGGAGCTTTTCGTCGGAGGAGTCCTCGGCGAACTTCTGCTTCAGGAAAGCGGCGCTCAGGACCAGCCACTTCGCAGCTTCGAGATTCGTGGACATTATCCCTATGTGCCTCTGGACCAGCTGATGCTTCCCGATCTTCTTGCCGTGCTGGACCCTGACCCCTGAATATCGCACAGCTTCGTCCAGGCAGTCCTGCATGACTCCCACGCACCCTGCGGCCACGCTCAGCCTCCCGTTCATCAGCCCGGAGTACGCCACCGAGAGCCCCTTGCCTCTCGGCCCCAGCATGTTCTCCTTGGGCACCTCCCCTCTGTCGAGGTAGATGGTCGACGTGTCGGCGGTGGGGAGTCCCAGCTTGTTCTCGATGAACTTCGTCGAATATCCTGAGCTCTTGCTGTCCACCAAGAAGGCGCACATTCCCTCCCGCTTGCCCTTCGGATACGCGAAGATCAACA
>JASIEW010000086.1 GCA_030045755.1 Nitrososphaerales archaeon | reverse complement strand
TTCCTCCATGACGCATTGAGGAGCGGGTGCACGGCGTCAGCGGTCGACCACAGCCCAGACATGGTGAGGCTGGCGTCCGAGCTGAACCGAGCCTCGATCTCCGAAGGCAGGCTGAAGCTGTCGGTCGGTGACGCGGGCGAGCTGCCTTACGCGGACGGGACGTTCACATGTGCGGCCATGACAGGAGTGCTAGGCTTCCTCCCTGACGCCCTCCTCACCTTCAAGGAGGTGTACAGGGTCCTGGAGAAGGGAGGACGGTTCGTCGTCTTCGGCGCCTCGAAGGCCTTGCGCGGGACGCCGGCGGCTCCAGAACCCATGGCAAGCAGGCTTCACTTCTACGAGGACGGCGAAGTCGAACGGCTTGCGAGACGGGCGGGCTTTGCTGCCGCCAGAGTCGAACACCCCTCGCTCCTCAAAGAAGCTGAGAAAGCCGGCGTCCCAGAGACAGACCTCGGATTGTTCCGAGGGACGGAAGGGTCGCAACTGCTCATCGCCACGAAGAGTTAGCCCGAGTCTCGACTCTGAGTCGATGGCGCCGCCCGCCCAAGAAACCCGTGCTAACGCAATCCGATTATAGGCATGATAGAGGGCCGGCTGTCTCGCCATGCCTGACGTCTTGCAGAGTCGCGGCGCCGTCGCCTCGCTCGTATTCTCACGCGTCGTCTACGCAATCAACTGGCTGAACATAGGCGCGATCTTCGTGCTGATGAGCCCGGACTTGGGCGTGGGGACGGCGGGCCTCGGGGTCTTGACGTCGACTTTCTACCTGGGGCTGGGGCTCATGCAAGTGCCCGGAGGCCTGGCGGCGGCGAAGTGGGGTCCCAAGCCCGTCGTCGTGTTCGGGATATTCCTCTCTTCCTTCGCCGTCCTTGGTACCGCGGTCTCCTCCTCCCTAGCCGCGATAGCCGCGCTCAGGTTCGTGGTGGGCACCGGGATGGCTTTCGTGTTCGCGCCGGCGGTCGTCCTCGTCTCAAGGCACCTGAGCGGCAACACCGGCCTGGGCGTGGGCCTGTTCAACTCCGCGTACGACTTTGGAGGCATCATCGGACTGTTCGGATGGGTCGTCATCGCCACCGCCGAGGGGTGGAGGCAGAGCCTCTTGCTCAGCGGCGCCCTCGGCATTTTGACCGGGCTCCTCGTGATAGCCCTCGTTCCGGGTGACGGAGGGAACTCGGAGTTCAAGGCGAAGCGCGACGCCGTCATGAGCATCCTGGCCAACAGGCAGATCATACTCCTGGGGATGGTCACCCTTGGAATCAGCGTCGGGAATGTCCTGATCTCGAATTTCATGGTCGAATATCTCGTAAACTTTCTGCACTACCCGCCGGTCGAGGCCGGGCTTGTCGGTAGCATGGTCGTGGTCCTCCCGGTCTTCACCGCCATCTGGGCGGGCAGGAGCTACGGGAAGACTTCGAGGCCCAGGCTTGTGCTGACCCTTGTCGTCTTAGGAACCGGGCTAGCGCTGCTCCTCTGCAGCTACCCCAGCGTCTACGCCGCCCTCGGATGCTCAGTGCTTGGAGGGAGCTGCGCGGGCATCGGCTACACCTTCGCCTTCGCCGGCGCCAAGGACTTGAACAGGTCGGGCAGCCAGTACGACGGTCTGGCCATATCGTGGGTCAACGCGATATCGCTGACGGGCGCGTTCGGGCCGCCTCTCTTCTACACGTACTTCGTAGACGCGGTCGGATATTCGGCCGCCTGGGGTGCCAGCGCGGTCCTGTGCCTCATCTTCTTGGCGCCCTTGCTGCTCATGGTGGAGCGCTTCGGAAGCTAGAGCGGAGTGGCGACTATGTCCTCGCCTTTCTTCACGCTCACTTCCAGCCCCGCCAGGCCTATCTCCTTGATCTCTGGCACTTGGATGCCGAGCTCCTCTATCTTCGACTTGTGCCTGGTGATGGCCTTCATCCAGGCGTCCGACCTGTCTTCCACCTTCGGGACGCCCAACCCTGACCTGGCTGCCAGGTCCTCGAGCTTCTGGTCGTACTCGAAGAAGTCGCTGGGCAGCTTCCAAAAGTCCTCCATCGGCTTGAACAGCAAAGGCGAGAGATAGATGAAACCGTGCTTCAGCTGACGGGTTATCATCGCCTTCTGGTCTTCGTCCATCCTCTCTGCGAGCCTCTCGAGCATGGCCAGCGTGCCTGTCAGATGACGCGACTCGTCCTTGGTGATGTTCCTGAACGCAGAGGCGTAGACCTTGTTCGTGGAGCGCTCTCCGACCTCCTTGAATATCAGCTGGGCGCCTATCTCGGCGAAGAAGAAGCTCGAGAAGATCAGCTCCAGCGGGTATTTTCCCCACGCCTGGTTGAACGCGCTCCAATACCTGTGCCCGTTGTCGTAGAGCGCCATTATGTTGGCGTGGGCCTTCGACTCGAGCTCGGTCTTCGGCTTGAACTTGTAGGGGAAGTTCGGGCACACTCTTGCGCAGGCCCTCCTGCAGACCTCGTCGTGCCTGCACTCGTCGAAGGCTACGGCGGACAGGAACTTCTTGGTCGGGTCCTCGAACCCGTGGGTGGCTGCCTGGACAGCGGCCGCGCCGAAGGCGCCTATCCCGGACTTTTCGAACAGGGCGAGCTTCGACAGCCAGTAAGCCTGGGCGACCGCCTCGTCCGAGGAGAAGTTCTTCGTGTCGCACTCGTCCCAGGGAAGGTCCACGGGGCTCCAATTCTGAGGGAACCACAGCTCGTACGTCCTGAGCAGGGTCTCCGAGACTATGTCCCAGTTTCCTGGGAAGACGTTTCCCTCGTCTCTCTCTTCCATCAGATTCGCCCTTCTAGCCACCGCCCCGCCATGTGTTAAACCCGCTCATTATGACGCTGGTAGGACTATGACCTCCGCAGTCATCCACGAGTGGAAGATGCAGTGGTAGGCATAGTCCCCTGGGGTGGTGAACGTGTAGGTCCACGACTGCCCCGGAGTAATCACCTGGCTGAAGCTCCCGTCGTTAGCCGTGACGCTGTGCTCGACCGTGTCTTCGTTCTTGAAGGTGACCGTGTTGTTCTGACCAATCACGACCGTTATCACCCTCGGCTCGAAAGACAGTTTCAGGTTGTTCCCGACCCCCGCAGGCATGATGACCGTTCCGGGGGGCGGACCGACCGAGGGAGGGTGCAGAGGAGGTTGCAGGGGAACCGCCAGGGCGGCCGCCACGCCTCCGACGACTACGAACATCAGCACGAGGAGACCCACTAAGAACCACTTCGGCGACGGGGACTCCTGAGTTTCCAACACTCTCACCCGAGAGACGCGACCACCGAAATGAGGAGGCCGGCCAAAAACATTGCGGGGATTATCACGAGAAACACCAGCGAGCCCGGCTCGTTCTTCAGGTCCATGTAGAACGCGATTATCGCGGCGGCCTGGCTCATCGCAAAGACGATTATGGCTGTGACTGACAGAGCCGACTCTGCCACCGTCGTGGCTACGAACACCTCGGCCAGGATTGCCAGCATCGTGTACACCCAGACTCCGACGAGCGTTGAGGTTTTCATGTTCTATGGCCTCATAGGAGGTAGAAGAGCGGGAAGATGAAGCACCAGACTATGTCCACGAATGCCCAGTACAGAGCAAAGTTCTCGATCGCGCTGTGGTTGTCCTTCGAGTAGGCGCCTGACATCGTCCTCTTCATCAGATACACCATCACTATCAGGCCCGCCACGACGTGGGCTCCGTGCAGGCCCACGATCAGGTAGTACGCGCTCGCCGCAAGCTGGTACATCGGGTTGGAAGAGGCGAGATTGAACCCCTTGAGCGTCGAGAGGTTGGACCACTCGGATATCTTGACTCCCATGAATATCGCGCCCAGCGAGAAGGTCGTCGCCAGCCATCTCAGCGTCCCGGTCTGGTCGCCTCTCCTTATCGCGACGACCGCCATCGCCATGGTGAACCCACTGCTCGCGAGGATCAGCGTGTTCACCGTGCCGAGCGGGATGTCGTGAATCGAGGACGCGGCGGGCCAGCCTATCACCGCCTCTCTTAGGAAGACGTAGGCCGCTATGAAGCTCCCAAAGAGAATCACCTCCGAGGAGAGGAAGACCCACATCCCCATCCTCTGCTTCGGCACGCCGTTGAATGGCCACCTGTCGCCGGGGTGCTCGGGGACGACGAACCTGCCTCTGAGGTCGTCCAAGGCCCACGACCCGAACGCGAACACCACGATGCCTGCCCCGACGACCATCGCAGCCAGTCCTGGAATCGAAGGGTAGAAGGGGACGCCGAAGAGGAAGATGGTGGCCCCCAGCGCGACTTCGATCGGCCTCGAGCTCACGAGGGGACTGTGTGAAGACTGCCCCTCGGGGGAGGATGCGGGGGGTGACCCTCCATGGCTTACGAGCTGCCCAATCCATCCTTCAGCCGGCTGCGCTTCGGAAGCAGGAGGAGCCGCGACTGGGCTGTAGGGTGACTGCGTCCACTCCAGGTTGGGCGACCCCCATGGGTTGGGACCGGCCGGCGGCCCGTGGAACCAGGTGTTGAGCAGATTGTATGCCAGGAAAACCTGGGAGAGAGCGAAGATGAACGCTCCGATGGTGGCTATCATGTTGAGCGTCGCGAAGTCGCCGATGTTCGGATACGTGAAGACTCTCCTGGGCATGTCGCTCAGGAGGCTCATGGGGAAGTACAGTATGTTGAAGCCGACGAACGAAGCGATGAAGTGGACTATGCCCAGCCTCTCGCTGTACATTCTTCCCGTCATCCTAGGGAGCCAGTAGTATATGCCCGCGAACAGCCCGAAGATGGTGGCTCCGACCATCACGTAGTGGAAGTGCGAGACCACGAAGTAGGACCCATGGAACTCCCTGTCCAGGACAGGGGAGGACAGGAAGACTCCCATGATCCCGCCGATTATGAAGAGGACCATCGAAGCCAGCACGTTGAGGAACGGCGTCTTGAACCGGATACTGCCGTTCACGAAGGACAGGATGAACGAGATTATGATGATGCCGAACGGTATCGAGATCGCTTCGGTGGAGGCGTCGAAGACCTCCTGGAGCGTGAGCGGGATTCCTGTGAGGAACATGTGGTGCATCCAGACGCCGAAGCTCAACGGCAGCACTATGACCGCAGTCGAGATCAGAATCCAGTTCCTCCCCACGAGCTTCCTCCCCGTAAAGGAAGGTATGACGTCCGCGACTATCCCGAGCGCAGGAAGTAGCACGATGTAGACCTCAGGATGCCCGAAGAACCAGAAGAGGTCGTCCCACAGTATGGCAGGGTCGATACCGGGCACGTTCAGCACCGCTGGACTTGAGAAGAAGACCGTCCCAAA
>JASIEW010000085.1 GCA_030045755.1 Nitrososphaerales archaeon | reverse complement strand
GCCGCTGGCGTCGTGGGGCCGTTGGCGCACTCGATTATGACCTTCGCCTTCACGCCCTTCGCGATGTCAGGGGTGATGGCGTTCTCGAGCGCCGCTGGGCACAGGATGTCCACTTCAGATTGCAGGAGCCCCGTGTTGTCGACCTTCTGGGTCCCTGGGAACCCGACCACGGACCCGGTCTTCTCCTTGTACTCGGTGAGCTTCACGGCGTCGATCCCGCTCTTGCTCATCACTCCGCCCTTGGAGTCGCTGGCAGCGACCATCTTCGGGCCGTACCCCTGGAGAATCTCGGCGTAGTTGGACCCGGCGTTGCCGTAGCCTTCTACCGCGAACGTCGACTTCTTCAGGTCCATGCCCTTCACCTTCGCAGCCTCGACCGTGCAGAAGACCGCTCCTCTGCCCGTGGCCCTGTCCCTGCCGAGGGACCCTCCGAGCGGCACGGGCTTGCCGGTGACGACTTCTGGGACCATGTATCCCTTCAGCGAGCTGTATGTGTCCACGATCCATGCCATCACCTGGGCGTTCGTGTAGACATCGGGGGCCGGCACGTCCCTGTACGGCCCGATGAAGTCTGCGATGGCGGCCGTGTATCTGCGGGTCATCCGCTCGAGCTCCGACTGAGGCATGTTCTTCGGGTCGCAGATGATGCCGCCCTTCGCTCCGCCAAACGGTATGTCGGCGATGCTGCACTTCCAGGTCATCCAGGCCGCCAGGGCCCTGACCTCGTCCAGGCTGACGTTGGGGTGGTACCTGATCCCGCCCTTGCAGGGGCCCCTAGCGTCGCTGTACTGGACCCTGTACCCGGTGAACACCTTGACGCTGCCGTTGTCCATCCTCGTGGGGACCGACACGGTAAGCTCGCGCTTCGGGTGCGACAGCATCTGGTGTATTCCATCTTCAAGCTTCAAGTACTCGGCAGCAATCCGCAGCTGCTCGAGCGCGTTTTCGAACGGGTTCGGCTTCGACTGGCTCATCTCTTTGAGCGCGCTCATTTGACCTACGATTTTCCCCCCGTTTATAACCTATTTACAGGTGGATGTCTTTCTCACATCAGGGGGCGCGCCAGCTCCTCCAGCTTCTGAGACCAGCTATCTGCCTTGACCACGCTGCTCGAGACCATCACGCCCTCCGCGCCGAGCTCCACGGCCCTCGAAACGTCCTTCCCCGTAGCGATCCCCGCGCCGCACAGCAGCTTGCCGCGGTAGCCCGACCTCTCCACGGAGGATGCCGCCTCGGTTATCAGCTCGGGCCTCGCCTTGGAGACCGCGATCCCCGTGCCTATGAGCTCCGGCGGCTCGACGGCTATGAACCTGCTCTCTGACCTGGCCAGCCTGCCCGCCTCCTCCGCGGTGCGCGCGCAGAGGCAGACTTCGAGCGAGAGCGTTGATAGCCTGGGCAGGAGCGCGCGAAGCTGGCCTGGGGTGCGCCTCGACTCGCTGTGGTTCAGGATCGTCCCACTCGCCTTCGCCGCCTTCACTGCCTCGGGGAGCACGGCCCCGGTGGTCTTCTCCCCGCGCTCCGCGCCGACGGCCTGGCTGTAGACCGGTATCTTGACCTCGGAGACGACCAGCGCTAGCATGGGAGTCGGCGGCGCGACGATGGCCTCCACGCCGGTCTTTTCGGATACGCGCTGGACCGCCTTCGCGAGCGTCACCGAGGCTGCGCCGAGTATCTCTGGATAGTTCTTGAAGTTGACAACGAGGGTCCCCTTGCCCACGCCGCGGGTGAAATTTCAAGAGCCTCTTAAAGGATGGACTGGGTCGGCGCGCTATCGGAGCAACAGGAGAAGGGCCTAGCGGCTAGCCTTCCTCGTCCGAGTCTTCTTCCCACCCGTCTTCGTCTAGGTCTTCGAAGTCCTCGTCGAGTTCCTGGTCCTCTTCCGACATGGTTCGCGAGCGAGCCCGGGTTACACTATTAAACGTTCGGTGGGCGAAGGGTGGCGGGACCATGCCCTCCGAGTCGTTGCCGTTCGGCGCGGCTTCGATCGGTCGCGCCGCATCCATAGTCAAGGAAGGAGGGCTGATAGTGTATCCTACAGACACGGTGTACGGGCTCGGGTGCGACCCAATGGACGGTAGCGCGGTGGCGCGGCTGTTCGAGGCCAAGGGTCGGGAGTCCAAGCCTCTCCCCGTCCTCTGCTCGTCGATCGAGGGGGCGAGCCGGCTGGTAGAAATGGACGGCAGGGCCCTGGAGCTTGCGGGGGAACACTGGCCCGGAGCGCTCACGATCGTGGCCCCGCTGAAGGTCAGGGTGCCGCGCCAACTGGACCAGGGGACCGGAACCCTCGGCGTAAGGGTCCCGGGCATGAAGGAGTGCGTGGAGCTCGTCGAGAAGTGCGGGGGCTTGCTTACCGGGACGAGCGCGAACCTCTCAGGGCGCCCGTCGTGCAGAAGCGCCGAGGAGGCGATGGAGCAACTGGGAGGCAAGGTCGACTTGATCCTCGACGGGGGGCGACTCGTGGGGACAGAGTCGACCGTAGTCCGCGTGGAGGGCGGGAGTGTCATCGTTTTAAGAATGGGACAGGTCAGGGTCAAGGAAGGGCGTTGATGCGATGAACCTTGTGGTTACCTCTGCCAAGGGACTGGAGGCGAGGGCGTCTGCGGAGTTCAAGGAGGTGGCGCTGCTCTCCGGAGCGCGCAAGTTCACCATCGAGCGGTCTCCGTACGACGGCGTCATCGAAGTCGACGCAGAAGACGCGAAGGCTCTGGTGTCGTTCATACGAGAGTATGTGAAGACCGAGCCGTTCAAGGTGAGGTTCATGATGCGTCTGATACCCGTGGACCGGGTGGTGGACACGAAGATGGAGGAGATCGTGCGCGCGGTCAAGGACCTGTCGGAGGCGATCGAGCCCTCAGAGTCGTTCAGGGTGACCATCGAGGCTAGGGACTCGCCATACTCGGATAAGCAGCTAATCGAAGCGATAGCTGACTCGGTGGACCGCAAGGTGAGCCTCGACTCGCCCGACAAGATCGTCCTCCTGGAGATTTTCGGAGAGTACGCGGGCGTGGCGGTCGTCGCGCCGGACGAAATCGTCAGCATCTCCAAGCTGAAGAGGGCCACCTAGGCCCTC
>JASIEW010000007.1 GCA_030045755.1 Nitrososphaerales archaeon | reverse complement strand
GAGGAGTTCACGTTGAAGGGGAAGGGGCTGCCGAAGATGGGAGGCTGGGGGAAAGGGAACCAGTATGTCAGGGTGGACGTGGAGATTCCGAAGAGCCTGAGCTCCGGCCAGAAGGACCTGCTGAAAAGGTTCGGCTCCGCCTAGCCGGGAAACTTGTAGATCATCAAGAAGGGAACCTCCTCAATCTCCCGTATCACGTCAGGAGAGCCTAGGTTGTTCTCAACCGCGAGGGAGACTGACCTCGACCCCGCGAGGCTGACGATCGAACACGTCCTGATCAGCCTCAGAGCCTCGCCCCTGTCGACCACCTCGCCGGAATAGAATTCTGGCGACAGATGGACCTTCAGCTTGCCCTCTTCTACAGTCTTCCCGATCAATTCCTCGTCGCAGATGTTGACCAGAACCGTGCCCTGGTATTCGGCAGTCTTTACCGAGAAGCCTGACCCGTCCGAGGCTAAGTCACCTTCGCGACCGACCTGGCGCCGCACGCTTCGCACACCATGAACCACATCCTCTTCTCCTTGTCCAGGTGGGTGTCGGGGCTGCCGCAGACGGGGCAAATGACCGCATCCTTCACGTATCTCTGGAGGAGCTGGGAGAACGAGTCGCGGTCCTTCCGGCCGATGAATATGGCCCTCTCGCCCACGAGCGAGGCCGCCGTCGCCAGTTCCTTTGCCAGATAGACGAGCACCCTTGAAGGGTCTCTCCTCAAGAGCTTCGGGAACTCCGCATAGTTGCGGAATATGGTCTTGTTGCCGACCCAGATTACGTCCGGGACGGGGAGCTCAAGACGGAGCGAGCCTGACTTCTTGGCGTCCTTGTCCAACCCCGCTCTCGCCCTTGAGAGAAGCTCTTCGTATGAGTGTGGCACATTTGCAATCGCCCCTTTCAACGTATTTCAACTCTTCTGCATCGTATGTCGAGTCCGTTACGCCAAAGATTAAATCGGAAACTGGAATGGGCAATTCATGAAGCCGGCTGCGGAGTTCGGCATCTTCGGCGGCTCAGGACTCTACAGCTTCCTCAAGGGTGCGAGGACTTTGGCGGTCGACACGCCATACGGTGCGCCCAGCTCGGAGGTCACGATTTCGAAGATCGGCGGCAGCGGCGTCGCTTTCATCCCCAGGCATGGAGTGCACCACGAGTTCCCTCCGCACGCAGTCCCGTACCGGGCGAACCTGTCGGCGCTCAAACAACTGGGCGTCACGAGGGTTCTGGCGCCGGCCGCCGTGGGAAGCCTGAAGCCGAGGCTCAAGCCAGGAGAGCTGGTCTTCTGCGACCAGTTCGTCAACTTCACCTCTGCCAGAAAGGACACGTTCTACGACGGGCCAGAGACGACCCACGTCAGCACGGCCGAGCCTTACTGTCCTCAGATGCGGGAGACCGCGGTCGACTGCGCCAGGGACTTGGGCCTCAGATTCCACGACGGAGGAACGGTCGTGGTGATACAGGGGCCGCGTTTCTCGACAAAGTCGGAGAGCCGGTTCTTCTCGGGTCAGGGCTGGGATGTGATCAACATGACGCAATATCCGGAGGTAGTGCTTGCCAGAGAACTCGAAATGTGCTATCTGAACATCTCCCTGGTCACCGACTATGACGCGGGCTTGGAGGGCGACCCGAAGGTCAAGCCCGTCTCTCATGAAGAAGTGATCAGAGTGTTCAACAAGAACATGGAGGGGCTGAGGAAGCTGATCTCAGGCATCGTCAAGCGGATGCCCCAGAAGAGGACCTGCGGATGCGGGACCGCTCTGAAGCACGCAAGGGTGAGCGCGTAGTGCCCACTCTGGAACAAAGGGTCAAGAAGTCGATCAGGTCGGTCAAGGACTATCCGAAGAAAGGGATAGGTTTCAAGGATCTCACCACCCTCTGGAAAGACGGGATGGTGACGCGCGAGGTCGAAGACGCACTGGAAGCGAGGTGGAAGGCGAGCAAGCTGGACAAGGTGGTGGGGATAGAGGCGAGAGGATTCATAGTCGGAGCCCCGTTGGCCGACAGGCTCGGGATAGGGTTCGTGCCGGCCAGAAAGGTCGGCAAGTTGCCGGCGGCAAGCGTCGGGGTGGGCTACGAGCTCGAATATGGGAAGCAGGGCCTGGAGATCCACAAGGACGCCATATCAAAGGGCGAAAGGGTGCTCATCGTGGACGACCTTCTGGCCACAGGGGGGACCGCAAAGGCCGCGACGGAGCTGGTCGAGAAGCTGGGAGGCAGGGTGGACGGGCTCGCGTTCGTCGCCGAGCTGAAGTTCCTCGGTGGAAGGAAGAAGCTGCGCGGATACGACGTGTTTTCCATAGCGAAATACGACGACTAGGCATCTCCGTCGCCCAAGCAGCCATACCGCACTTCCCTTTCCGGGAGTGAAACGGACATAAATGCCGCTGGAAGGGAAGGTCTGGCCCAGCCATGAGCAAGATAGCAGACCCGAAGCTGAAAACCGACGGAGAGAGGAACTTCAAATGGGCGAAGGCCCACATGAGCGCGCTGACCACGCTGGCCAAGAGCTACACGAAGACGAGGGCCCTCGACGGCGTGAGCCTGGGGGTCTGTCTCCATGTGACGAAGGAGACGGCGGTCTTGGTAGATGCGCTCCTCGAAGCAGGCGCCAGTGTTAAGGTCGCTGGAGCGAATCCGCTTTCTACGCAGGACGACATAGCGGCCTATCTCGCCACGAGGACAGAGGTCTACGCGTGGAAGGGCCAGTCGGCCAAGGAGTACGCCTGGTGCATCGACGAGGTGTTGCGCTCTCATCCTGACCAGCTGATAGACGACGGAGCTGACCTCCACGTGGCTGCGCACAAGATGGGCGCCTCAGGGATAGTGGGCGGGTCTGAGGAGACCACGACGGGCGTGGTCAGGCTCAGGGCGATGGAGGACGAAGGCCTGTTGGCCTATCCGGTGATAGCCGTCAACAACGCGATGACCAAGTTCATGTTCGACAATCGGTACGGGACCGGGCAGAGCACTTTGGACGGAATAATGAGGGCGACCGCCCTACTCCTGGCAGGCAAGAGGGTGGTAGTGGTGGGATACGGCTGGGTAGGGAAGGGAGTTGCCATGCGAGCGAGAGGGATGGGCGCGATCGTGACCGTAGTGGAGGTCGACCCGATCAAGGCGCTCGAAGCACACCTCGAAGGATTCGAGGTCTCAAGCATGGAGAAGGCGGCTCCGCTGGGCGACCTGTTCGTCACCACCACAGGCCAGAAGAACGTGATACCATACGAGGCGATCGAGTCGATGAACGACGGCGCCATCCTCGCCAACGCAGGTCACTTTGACGTCGAGATTGACGTGAAGAGTCTCCTCGGAAAGGCCAAGTCGGTCAAGGAGACACG
>JASIEW010000084.1 GCA_030045755.1 Nitrososphaerales archaeon | reverse complement strand
GGAGCGCTGTCGGGAGTTGGCTCGGCCAAGAAGGTAACGTCGGCAAAGGCTGACGCGCAGCAGTCAGCCATGCAGGTTGCGAGCACCATTGCGCAGAGCAAGGAAGCGGAGGCTCAGGCTATGACGGCGTACTACCAGAAGAAGTTAGCTGACGCGGGGCTTGCCTGATGGTCAGGCCCGTCAAGACTGGAACGCCGGTTGATCTGATCATGTCGACCGATGTTGTGAGGATCAGCGCCTCGTCCAGTGTTTCTGATGCGACGAAGCTCATCAAAGACTCCGGCGTCCACAAGGTGCTCGTCACCCAAGGAGACGACGTCAAGGGGATACTCGAGGACTGGAAAATCCTCCCTAGTGACGAGACGAAGAAGGTACAAGACATTCAACTCAGCATGGTGCCCACAACGAAGTTAGGGAGCGATGTGGGTGACGTTCTCGGGCAGCTCAAGGACTCTCCTGCGGTCGTGGTCATAAAGCCCAACAAAGAAATCGCAGGCGTGGTAACGGCAATGGACCTCCTGAAGCTGAAGAAGTCGTGGGCGGACTCTGAGTCTTTGACTTCGTGACAGCGGATGAAGAGTTAGTGACTTGTGACCGGCGTGAACTTGCCTACTGCTGAAAAAGTGTCCTGCCGATGAGTCGCTGGGATAAGCTGCTTGTCGCACTGTTGCTGTTATTTGCAATTGTGGTAGTGGTATACCTAGCAATCGACTGGCTTCGCAAGAAGACACCTCCGAGCGCAGTGACTTCGATTAAAACGTCGTTGCTGAGAGTGAACAGTGGACTGAATGCTCTCGCCATCGCGACCCTCGGAGCGTGGATAGCCTCTCATGAAGTACTGCTTCTGTTCGCATTCTTTTACGTTCTAGTGCCTGCCACAGCTCTTGTGACAGTCCTCAACTCTGTCAAAACGTACGGCTCACCCAGGGAAAACGCGCATGAGGGATAGGCGCAGAAAGGTTGTGGAAGAGTCGTGAAACCCATCTGGAGCTCACCGCGCAGGAAGGCGGGACGGATCTTCGTCGACGAGAAGGAACTCGACGCCATGGAGAAGACATGGACTACACCACGCCCTACCGCCGTCATCGCAATACCCTCACTCGGAGCGGGGTCCAGGGAGCCGCCTGGACCCGGTGATGACCCAGGCGCCACCGATTCCTCCGTTTCTGCAAAGGGCACCAAGTTGTCGAGAATCCTTGCGACGTTGCAAGACTACCGCTGATAGCTAAGGGGCAGATTAACGACACAAGGAGCACTCACAGTCACACCCAAATTTTAACAGAATATGCACAGATGTGCTCACCACTCAAAAGCTAACACAAAAAGAATTAACAATGCACACAGTTGTACTCGAATGCATGTGGCCAGAAATCAGGAAGCAGTTCACACGCCAGACCGCCCGGCCGGATGTGGTGATGAAGATGATTCAGTGCGGAATGAACGTGTCGAACGACGAAAAGCTATTCGTCCAGGGGGTTGAAGTCGACTACTCTGCCGTGGCCAGGGCTGTCAACGTCGACAGAAGGGTGGTAAAGCAGACGGTCGAGCAGATAAGACGGAACCCGCGTCTTTTTTCTATCTTCTCCCGGACTCGCCCTTTGGGGACGAGCCTCGTCGACCTTGTCTCGCTTCTCGGGTACTCCGCTGTCGTGGTGGAGGCGGACCCCAAATCGCCGGGCATAATGGCTGAGGTGGCTGGCATACTCGCGAGGCACGGCATGGTCGTGAGGCAGGCGCTGGCCGACGACGAAGACATGGTCCAGGACGCGAAGATGACGCTCGTGGTCGAAGGCAGGCTGAGCGGCGAGGCGCTGGCAGAGCTAAACTCGATCAAGACAGTCCGGAGCCTCAAGATCCTGAAGTAGATTGGCCAGAAGATTCGACGTCGCGGTGATGCACGACTACTTTGTCGACAGGCTCGTGCATTCAAGGTCGGTCGAGGCCCTGACAAGAAACATCGACGCGAAGGCGTCCGCGGGCGGCGGAGGAATACACGGGGTCGTCCAGGAAGACGTGAGCGGGGGCAACGCGGTCAATCTCGCGAGAGCGTTGAGCCGCCTGGGGCTCGAGGTCCTTCTGATCACGCACTCGGACGAGGCGCACCGCGCGATGCTCGAGCGGGCGTTCGAAGGCCTCAGCACCGAGGTGAGGGTCAAGCCCATGCCCCCCGGGCTGACGGTGGCGGTCGAAGGACAGGTGAACGTGATGTTGGGCGACTGCGGGGGTGCTGGGAGCTTCGGGCCGGACCGGCTGGACGACCGAGACTGGGAGTCGCTCGGCGAGTCACGGGTCGTCTGCTGCGTCAACTGGGCGGCGAACGAGCGCGGGACGAGTCTGCTCAGGGCGCTGAGGAAGAGGCTGGGGCCTTCTCAGAGCATCTTCTTCGACCCGGCCGACTTCAGGGACAGGGGTGCCCAGTTCAAGGAGCTTCTCGAAGAGGCGTCACAGCGCCGAGTCCTGAACTGGGTCAGCATGAACGAAGCAGAAGCTAAGGCCGCAGCGAGGCTCCTTGGGTTGCGTGCGAGCGGCTTGGACGGCGTGTGCAGGGGTCTTGCGGCAAGACTCGGGGCGACCTTCGACCTTCACTCGATGGCCAGGTCCTTCACGAGCGACGGGAACGCCGTCGCGTCCTCCCGATGCTTCAAAGTCCGTCCTCGGAGGCTGACCGGGGCCGGGGACGCATGGGACGCCGCTGCAATCTATGGCAGGCTGAAGGGTATGGAGGGGGCGGAGAGGATGAGGTTCGCGAACGCAGCCGCGGGCCTGTTCCTCGAGCGTCCGGAACAGCTTCCTGCGTCTGTCGAGGAGGTTCTGGCCAGACTGGAGCGACTAGGCCCTCTCTAACATCTTGGAGAAGGTCCACGAGACAGTGTTCAGTATCTCGTTGAGCCTGGCCTTGTCCCTGTAGTTCTCCACGGTCACTCTCGCTATCACTCCCTCCTGCTCCTCGACGTCGAAACGGATGACATCGGTCTTGACCAGCTTGCCAGACTTCGCCAGGTCCTCGTCCTTCGCCTTCATGCCTTGCAGGATCTTTCCCATGAGGAAGGACTTGAAGGGAGACGTCGACTGTTTCAGTTCAAGCCCCTCCTTTGGCTCGATCGTGATCGAGTCGGCGGTTATCGATGCGGTCGCGACCGTCTCTCCTCCTTTGTCTCTCAGTTCCCTGCGTTCGGGGGCGGCCGCGTGCTTCGTCATCATCTCTATGGCCGGCTTGAAGGTCTCCGCGCGCAGGCTGGAGTCTACGTATGCCAGGGCCTCCTTGAGGCGCTCGATCTCTTCTTGGAGCTGAGAGATCCTTCCTTCGAGCCAGAGCTTCGTCTCCGCCGCTTTCTTCACGTCGCCGTCCGAAGAGCTCACGATGACGAGCACCCCTCTGAAGCGCTAAAAACATTGGGAAAAGCCGGCCCTCGGACCAGAGAGGAAGGCGAAACTGTTCGGCGGCAAAAGACTGCTCGACGTCGGCTACAGGTTGTCTATTATGGCCTGGGCCATCTGCTTCGTCCCCGCCTTTCCTCCGAGGTCGTACGTCAGGCGCTTCCCCTCCTTCATGACCCTGTGGGTGGCGGCGAATATCGACTGGGCCTGCTTCTTTTCGCCCAGGTAGTCCAGCATCCATGCGCCCGACAGCACAGTAGCCGTGGGGTCTACCTTGTTCTTGCCCTTGTACTTGGGGGTGCTGCCGTGGGCAGGCTCGAACATGGCGTAGGAGTCTCCGAAGTTGCCGGAGTAGACGACACCTATGCTTCCCACCAGCGCCGACGCCTCCTCCGACAGTATGTCTATGAACAGATTGGTCCCGACTATGACGTTCTCGTCGAACCTCTGGGGGTTCTTCACGAGCTGCTGAGCGAAGTTGTCCGCGAACAGGTCCTCGAACTCGATGCCCGGATGCTTCTCGCCCACGGCCCTCACAGAGTCCAGAAACATGCCGTCAGTGACCTTCAGGATGTTGGCCTTCGATATCGCGATCACCTTCTTCCAGCCTCTCCTCTCCGCTTCCTCGAAGGCGAACTTCGCGACCTTGGTGGACTTGTCCTTCGTTATGAGCCTGATGGCGATGGTGACGTCGTCAGAGAGCCTGTGCTCTATGCCGGAGTACATCCCTTCGGTCGCCTCCCTGACAAGGACGAAGTTGACCTCGCCGAGAGGGCCCGTCTGGCCAGGGAACGTCTTCACCGGCCTGACGTTCGCGTAGAGGCTGAACCTCTGCCTGATACTGACGGCGACGCTCTTGGGCGTCCCTGGGATCGGGAGCGTGGTCGTGGGTCCCTTCAGACAGCAGTCAGACTTCTCGAGCAGGTCCCAGACCTCGTCCGAGATGAAGCTCGGGCCCTTCTTCTTCGCCCACCACTCGGACCCTGCTTCGACCTCCGTGAACTGCGCCTTCGAGCCGGCCGCCTTCAAGACGCCGAGCGTCGCGTCGATGAGCTCCGGGCCTGTCCCGTCGCCTCTGATGATGACTGCCTTCTTCAAGAAGCTTCGGATCCGCCGTTCTGCCCGCGCTTTTAAAACGCTTGCGAGAGTGAATCCCGTCGTGTGCCTTTCTGCCTTGCGGCTCAGTTTGTAATCCTGAATCCGTGGTACTCTCTCGGCCGGACCGGCTCCACGTCGACCCTGTCTACCCTCGCCCTCGGAGGGCCGTGTCTCGCCCAGCTCACTACCTGCAACACCGCTCCCCTGTCGCCCTCCACGTGAGCCTCGACCGAACCATCCGGTTTGTTCTTCACCCATCCCCTGACCCCAAGCTCCGACGCCACCCGGGCGAAGCTCGCGCGGAACGAAACTCCCTGCACCAGCCCCCTGACCCTGATGTGCGCGGCGTAAACCGCGGGCCTGGTCATAGAGCAGTCACGATGTTGGTCACTCCGATCACCACGAAGGACACGGCCAGTGAAGCTATCAGGAGGGCAGTTATTCTCGAGAGGGCGTTCGTGCCGTTAGCGCCCAGTATCCTCCGAAGCCAGTCGCTCCTGCTGAGAATCAGGTACGTGATGGCTGCGTTGCCGGCTATCACGAGGAGGGCAAGGAACGGGCTGTACGGGGGCCCTGAGATTATCACGACGGTCGAGATAGCTCCCGGGCCGGCGAGCAGCGGCGTGGCTAAGGGGAAGACCGCGATGTCCGAGGGCTCCAGACCCTTCACCCTCGTGTCGCCCCCTCTGAGATGGTCCACCGCGACTATGAATAGGATTATCCCTCCGGCTATGCGGAAGTCGTTCACCGTTATGCCGAAGACGTCGAATATCAGCCATCCGAAGAGGGCGAAGACCACCAGTATGACTGTGGTGACGACCATCGCCTGCTTCAGGATCCTCGCTCTGTGTTCCTCGAACTCTGCGGTCAGCGCTATGTACAGCGGGGCGGCTCCGATCGGGTCGATGACTGCGAAGAGGAGGACGAACGCTTCTACGAATCCATTGAGCCCGAGCGCGAAGAAACTTGCGAGAGGCGACAACTCCCGCGGAGGCTCGCGGCTCCAAACTGATAAATAAGAAGGAGAGCGCTCATCACGTCTCCAATGGAATCTGCCATCAACGCGGCTCTGAGCAAGATAATCGACCCGGAGCTGGGCAGGTCCATCACAGACCTCAAACTGATTGACAAGTTGAGCATCGATCAGGGGTCTGTCGTGGTGGAGTTCCACCTGACTGCCCCGTTCTGCCCGCCGGTCTTCGCCCTGAAGATAGCCAGCGACATCAAGGCGGCCCTGGTCTCGGTCCCGGGAGTGACGGCGGCCAAGGTCACGCTGAGGGGACACTACCTGGCGGAGGCGGTCAACAAGCAGGTCAACAAGCCTCCCCAGCCGGCTCCCGCTGCCTAGAGAGAGGCTCTGCGCGGGCGAGGATATATAGAGAAGAGAGCGCTCCTATAGAGAGATGAACGCCAGAAAGGTCTTGGAAATGGGAGGGGGCACGCTCCTGGTCTCCCTTCCCAAGCAGTGGGCGAAGCGAAACGGCATAGAGAAGGGCGACACGCTGGACGTGTCCGAGCTCTCGGGGAGGGGCCTCATTGTCAGGCCTGTAGGGGACGTCGAGGACAAGCCCAAGGAGTTCGTGGTCGGGTATCCCGGCGAGGACTTTGGTCAGGTTGCGAACGACGTGACGGGCGCCTACCTGCTTGGTTTCGACACGATAAAGGTCGAAGGCAAGAGGAGGATCTCGAGGGAAGACAGGGAGAAGCTCAAGGAGACCATCGGGAGGCTGATCGGCCTGGAGATAATGGAGGAGGACTCGAAGAACATGACGCTGCAGTTCCTCATCGACCCTTCGGCCATAGTTCCTGAGAAGACGGTCAGGCGCATGTCCGGGATCCTCGACGGGATGCTGAGGGACGTGGCGGACGCGCTGGCAGACGGCGACCAGAAGCTGCTTGGGATGGTCTCGGAGAGGGACGACGAGGTGGATCGGCTCTACTTCCTGCTGGTCCGGGCGACCAGGGCCGCGGTAACTAGGCCCGACGTGACGCAGAGGTACGGTCTCTCTCCTGTCGACCTCCTCGACTACAGGGTCCTGGCCAGCTTTCTGGAGAGCATCGGCGACGCGGTGAGCGAGTTTTCGAGGAAGCTCCAAACAAGGGGCCTGCCGAAGCGTCTGCTGGCAGACTACGTGTGGTGCGCCACCAGGCTGTGCGAGATGAACGGGCTCGCGACCCAGGCCTTCATCTCTCGGCGAGCAGGACGACCGAGGTCAATCAACTCCAGGGTCAGCACTATGGCGCAGGAGATAGCCAGCAAACTCGCGGACTCGGCGAACGTACAGCCGGGCCAGGGGGCGGCGGCCGCAGAAGTAATAGGAGCTTTGCAGAGAGTTAGCCGGCTTTTGGTCGACGTATCAGACCTCGCCGTGATCGCACAGCCCGTCGCAGAGTGAGCGGGACGCGTAGGCTCTGTCCGATATCCAGGGTCACGCGAAGCGAAGAGGCGGTTCGGGTCTAAACGCTTAATTACGTAAATGTGCTTGTCACAATATGCCGAAGTATCTTTTTGTCACGGGCGGAGTTATGTCGGGCCTCGGCAAAGGAATCGTCACTTCCTCAGTCGCAAAGCTTCTGCAGCTCTCGGGCCTCCAGGTCAGCTGCCTGAAAATCGATCCTTACCTCAACTATGACGCAGGCACGATGAACCCAGTCACGCACGGAGAGGTGTTCGTCACCGACGACGGCGGCGAGACAGACATGGACCTCGGCAACTACGAGAGGTTCCTCAACCGGGACATGTCCAGGGAGTGCAACATCACGACCGGGCAGATCTACAAGAGAGTGATTGACGACGAGAGGAAAGGCAAGTTCCTCGGGAAGTCGGTCCAGATAATCCCTCACGTCACGGACGAGATCAAGAGGAGGGTCAGGAGGCTCGCAGAGAGCGAGAGGGTGGACGTCCTCGTCGCGGAGTGCGGCGGGACCGTCGGCGACATAGAGAGTCTGCCGTTCTTGGAGGCGTTCAGACAGATGAGGATGGAGGATGGCCCGGACAGCACTCTCTTCCTGCATGTGAGCCTTGCGCCCGAACTGTCCGTGGTCGGGGAGATGAAGACGAAGCCGACCCAGCACAGCGTGCAGGAGATGAGGAGGATCGGTCTTCAGCCCGACGTCCTGGTGATCAGGAGCAGCAGGCCCTTGCCCCAGGAGACCAAGGAGAAGATATCGATGTTCACAAGCGTCGCGGTCGACAGCGTGGTCTCGGACGCCGACGCCGAGTCGATCTACCAGGTGCCGCGTCTCCTAGAAAGAGAGGGAGTGCTCAAGCCTATCATGAAACAGTTCGGGCTGGGTAAGTCGAAGCCGAGCATGAGCTCGTGGAACAGGGTGGCAGACCGGTTCTCCGACTGGGAGAAGACCGTGCGGATCGCGATGGTTGGGAAGTACGCCAGCCTCGCCGACAGCTATGTCAGCGTGAACCAGGCCGTGATGCACGCCTCGGCGGTCGGCAGAGTCAGGTCCTCTATCACGTGGATCGAGTCGGAAGACTTCGAGAGGGACCCGGCCAAGCTGCGACTTCTCGATGACTACGACGGGGTGGTCCTCCCTCAGGGATTCGGGAGCAGAGGGATCGAAGGCAAGATCGCCGCCGCCAATCACGCGAGGACCAGTCAGATTCCGTTCCTTGGCCTCTGCTTCGGTTTCCAGCTCGCGAGCGTAGCCTTCGCGCGGCACGTCCTCGGACTCTCTGACGCGAACACGACCGAGGTCGAGCCCGATTCGTCAGACCCGGTGATTGACTTCCTGCCAGAGCAGAGGAAGCAGACTGACCTAGGCGGGACGATGAGGCTGGGGGGGCACGACGTCTTGATCAAGAGGCCGAGCAGGGCTTTCGACATCTACGGCACCGGGAAGATCAGAGAAAGGCACAGGCACAGGTACGAGCTGAACCAGAAGTATCTGAAGCGCTTCGAGGATAACGGCATGCGGTATTCGGCGTTCAGCGACGGCGGCCGGCGCGCCGAGATACTCGAGCTGGAGGGGCATCCCTTCTACATGGGGACGCAGTTCCACCCGGAGTACATCAGCAGGCCCGAAAGGCCGGAGCCGATCTACGTTGCTTTCGTTGCGGCGGCCGCGAAGCGCGCGAGGCAGCCCGACGAACGGGAAAAGATCAGGGCCTTAGCCCGCTGAGTAGCGCCTCGAGACTTCCACCGCGAGCTG
>JASIEW010000006.1 GCA_030045755.1 Nitrososphaerales archaeon | reverse complement strand
CTGGTCTTGGCGTCGATGCGCGCGCCCTTCACTCTCTTCACCTCCTCCACTTGAGCTTCAGTCGACATGTTCCTGTGGATCACTCCGACGCCCCCCAGACGCGCCATTTCCAGAGCCAGCCTCCACTCGGTCACCGTGTCCATCGGCGACGAAACCAGGGGGACATGCAACCGGATCTCCTTGGTGATCCTCGAAGCCAGGTCGATGTCCTGCGGCTCGGCTTCGCTCCTCCCTGGGAGGAGTATGTAGTCGCGGAATGTATGGACGCTTTGCGCGGACTTCAGCTTGGCGAGAAACTTGTCAGGCAAGGTCTTGAGTCCTTGCCGAAGTCGGACAATCGCGGCCGTATAATAATCCTTGCCCGCGAAGATTCTTGTTAACTTCGTTGCACGCCCCCATGAGAGGGGACATCCTTATGGGAAGAGGTAAGTCGACCAAATCAAACCGGATACCTGTCGTCGCTTGAGCCGTCTCACTGCACTACGACGGACGCAACCACGCTATGCGATTACAATCATGCTCGTGCTACTCGGCCTCATCTTCTTCAGCGCCGTCTTCGCCTCAACTGACAGATGTCTTAGTCGGAGTGGCGTTAGTCATTTTGGCGTTTGACACTGCGCACAGTTGGTATAGCGTGCCGAATCACGAAACAAGACTCAGCAGCCATACTCGTATACGTACCAGCTGAAGTAATAGCGAGAGCCTTGCATGCATCCACCCACATGAAAGTAGTAGAAGGAGATCGAGACTTCAGCCGGAACGGGACAGGAGTAAAGACCTTGTAGACAACCCTCGGATGGGGGTCCTTGATCCACGGGCTTGGCTGGGAGTGTCAACACTAGAACCGCAACTGCAACCGCTAGCGCAATCGTGGCGTACACCTTTCTGCCATGCGCTAAGGATAGGTTGAGGCCACCCATGTGGAACTCCAGCTGCTGCTGGTTGCACCGTTGTTAAGTTGCGTGCAAGTCACCAGGTTGGCCTCCTCTTCATCCACCAAAGTTATCAACCATGTGTTGCTTCCCGAGTTGACGGGTATGTCTTTTTTATCTCCATCAATCAGCGAAGCGGTGAAGTCGTGTGTCCCAAACTTCGGATTCTGTGTAAGATCGGACCCTACTTGAGATCTTTCTTCAAGGAATTCTGTATATGTAATGTTAGGCATGCACTTTGTATAAGACACCGAGGTGCCTGTTGACACATCATCAATCGTCTCCTGTACCACATTGACTTGATTGTAGCCGCTTCCTTTGCAGTTCTCAGTTAAGTAGATCCACTTCAGAGTTACAGTGTTACCCGCGGTCCAACCTCCATAACCAGGTGCGTATGTGCTCAGATATGACCCGTTATCAATATCGTACTGGAAGAACTCGCAATTATAACTAAATGATCCTCCACAGTTGGCAGGTTCGGATAGTGTTCCACCCCAGTATTGAACTACAGCCTGGAAGAAGTAGAAGTACTCGGGGGGCGTTGAGCTGATCCAACTGTAATTCGAGGCGCCTATCCAGTCGGACCATGTCCAACACTCTGATCCGCAAGAAGAGGGACTCGCCAGGTCAGAGAACACTTCTGTATTGTATAGGGCACCATACATAGAACTCGACTTGCTCAGAGAGGTGTCCTCAGTTTGATGGCCGACCCCCCGAAAGGAATTGTTGTTATGTCCAGTATTCAGAGGCTCCACACCGTTGCTCGCCGCAGGAGAAGAAGGAGCTCCTGCAGAGTAAGCACTTTCACTTACGACACCCGGCCCTGCCGTATCATAGGTGAAGATCTTCAGGACCGTTTGAGTAAGTTGGTTCCCACTCATTGCAACCCACGCTCCTATAACAAGACCAACAGGTGAGTGTACAACAGTATACTCGAATATACTGAAGGCCGTGCCATTCTGTATCCCCGAAGCTTGAGGAAAGTCGTAGGGGTTCCCCTCAGAGGGGTACAAGGTCGAATACGGTCTAAGATCAGTCACAGAGTAGTCGTGAGAAGCAAGCCAGGAACTCATTGCAGGTAGACTAAGAATGGTGGATGATATTGCGTATGTCTCAAATGGGAATGAGTTATTGACGTAGATTGGATTCCCAATCAGCTCACCTGAATATGACTGACCATTCAACGACCCTCCTGCAGCCGCAGCAGAATTCAAGGGTGCTGCGCTGCTAGGCAAGGGAATAATCACAAGGGCTGCCGTGACCGACGAAATGACAAGGATAAAGAGCATTGGAGAGACGACTGCAACGCTCCCCGCCTTTTCCATGAATTCTTGAGTAGGATATCGTTCTTATACGTATTTCATTACATAGTCATTATCTGTTAGGAACTTGGCTAAGACTTCTCCGGCTTCTCGACCCCTACGAACTTTTTGACAGTTCCAAGACCAACTCGGACATTTTTGTCTGAGCGAAGGTTAGAACGTTGACGAATACAAACATGACCGAACTAACTGATTCAGCCAACCAGGATCCTTCAAACTCTTGCAATTCTTATCGTCTCAAGAGGACTCCGCCCGCTCCGCAGATGTAGCCTCCTATCAAAGATACAACGCTATTCATTATCACCCAAGAGGAATGGGAGCAGAGAATTAGGGAGAGGCTCAAGACTTGACCGCTTCCTTACCGCGCAACGAAGTTAACAGAGTCGCCCGCGAATTCCTTTGACCTGCCCCGGGTGCGGGATGTACGTCAACTCCGCAACCGTTATCTATGATACGGCCCCTTTGCGGAGGTCATGAGCCTCGATCCTGGCTCGATCTTCGGGGGCCTGCTCCAGAGATGCCTGAGCGACAGATTCTCCAAGGAGCGAGGACTCGCCCTCGAAGGGGTCGCATTCGTCCTGTTGGGGCTGGTGTCCAGTGTGGTCACCACCTACGTCCTGTCCCTGGCCGGGATTCTCGTCTAAACATTTCAACCAAGACGTGAAGTAATACTATCATTGTCGCATTTACCGAGTTTGCCGAATATCATGTTAGAATCGCCATGGGAAGGAAACTCGTTCTGATAGGTTTCTGGCTCCTGGGGTACATGCTCGGCTTCTTCG
>JASIEW010000083.1 GCA_030045755.1 Nitrososphaerales archaeon | reverse complement strand
TGACGGGCTCTCCCATAATCGACGGGGCGCATGCTGCGATAGAGTGCAAGGCCTGGCGCGCCTACGAGGGTGGGGACCATTCGGTCCTGATTGGTGAGGTCGTCTCAGCGGCCGTCATCAGCCCGAGAAAGAAGCCGTTGGTGTACTACTCCCAGCAGTACACGAGCACCGAGGCGCAGGAGTATCCGGCCCCCCCGTCGGACATAGTCTGGTAGGGCCTAGTGTCCGGGGAGCAGGTAGTTCGGCCTGTCGACTATCGTCGGTTCGCTCAGCTTCTCGAACTTCCCGGTCTTCGGTGACCTTACGGGCATTGCTTCGCTGAACCAGCTCGCGGGCGTGGGTGCTCCCCAGAACGTCTGCCTCTGGGGGTCGTTCAGCTTCCACTTGATTGGGACCCAGTCCGGGTCTGCGCTGAGGTAGTCGCCGGTGTACAGCTCGATCCGGTTCCCGTCAGGGTCTCTGAGGTAGAGGAAGAACGCGTTAGACACGCCGTGCCTTCCGGGGCCGCGCTCCATATTGGCGAGATAGCCAGAGGCGGCTAGCAGGTCGGCGCAGTCCATCACCGACGCCCTGTCTGCGACCGTGAACCCCGCGTGATGGACTCTCGGCCCCTTGCCGGTGGTAAGGGCGACGTCGTGGCAGGTGTGCTTTCGCCTGAGCCAGGCTGCCCACATCGCGGGCTTCTGTCCCTCTGTTTCGGTCACTTCCGTGCAGACGAATCCGAGGTCGTTGACATACCAGTCGTATGCCGACGCTGCGTCAGGGAGCATTATGTTGAAGTGGTCTATCCGCATGACCTTCGCGCCCCGATATCTGTCGTACCTCTGCAGCATCCAGTCCACCCTGTCCATCTCGGCGTAGAATTCCACAGGAAATCCGAACTGGTCCCTGGTCATCACTGCCGGCCCCTGCCCGTTCTCCTTTCCTTCGACCCACTTCGCGTATCCGCCTTTCGACTCCACAAGCCTCGCGATCGTCTCGAGGCTCTTGCCGTCTCTGACCTTGAAGGAGATGTGACCGACGCCGGCCGCGTCCGACTCCGTCAGGACGACGCTGTGGTGGTATCTCTCCTCCAGCCCTCTCAGGAACGCCCGTGTCTTCGTGGACTCGGTGACGATGAGCCCCAGCGTATCGACGTAGAACTTCATCGCCCTTCTCAGGTCAGTCACGAGGAGTTCGATGTGCCCGGCCTTCACGACGTCGAGCTTCGGTTCCATTAGTGGCGGCTACTCCTTTCTGTGAAGGAGGTCCTTCACGCGCTGCCTGTAGGGCTCCTTGTCGTACCACGAGTAGTACGCGCTCGCCATCCTGACCGGGTCGCCGAAGAAGAACCTTTCATACAGGTCTTGTCTGCCGCCGAAGGAACTCCCCGCGACGTCCCAGGCCAGCTTGAACAGTCGGACCCTCTCCTCTGCGTCAGACGCCTTCGACTGGTAATACTTGTCGAAGTCTGGTCTCGCTTGCGAGTTCAGCACTCCTTCCGGGGGGATGGCCATCAGGCCGCTCGCGCCTATCTGCTTGAGGACCACGGCGATCGCCGGCGCGACCTTGGGCCAGAGGTTCCTCGCCGAGTTGATCGGGACGTAGTCGGGAGTCAACAGGCCCCATTTGTTCATCTTCGCGCCCGCTTCGCTGGAGTTCAGGAACGCCCTCATCGACTCGGCGGTAAGCAGCAGGTCGGCGATCTTCTCCTGCACGTGCGGGAACTGGTCGGCGCCTATCGTCTCAGCTATGAGCGTGGCGAGGCCTGCGACGAACTCCGTCTTGGCCAGCTCTCTGACCGTGGCCTGCTGCGCCATGAAGACTATGGCGTCGGTCGCCTCGTTGACCCTGTTCGCCTTGTCAGGGTCTTCGATCAGGAAAACGCGTTCCCATGGAACGAGGACGTCGTCGAAGACCACGACCGCGTCCTGCTCGTCAAACCTCGATCCTAGAGGGTGATCGTAGGGCGAAGCCGAAGCGAACGACTCTCTGCAGATGAACTTCAGTCCCTTCGCGCTCACGGGAAGCGCGAACGCTATCGAGTATGGCATGTCGTCCTGCCCCGACCTTATCACAGTCGACGGGAAGACCAGGATTTCATCTGCGATCGGAAGAGTGGCGAGCATCCGCGCTCCGCGGACGATCACACCCTCAGGCGTCTTTTCCGCTATCCTGGCGGCTATGAAAGGGTCGGCCTGCTTGGACGGCCCTACGCTCCTGTTGACCTGAGGATTGATCAGGGTGTGCGTGAGGAGCAGGTCGTTCTCTCTGACGTACTCGTAGTACTTCTGGACGTTTCCGGCGTAATCTCTCCCCTCCGTCCCGAAGAAGTCCTTGGCCGACGCCATGGCCATGATCGCGCTGTTCAGATAGTCCGCGGTCCTCCCCATTATCCCGCCCGAGTAGTCAGCCCAGGCCTTCATCATGGCGTGACGTTTCGCAAGGTCCTCCTTGGTCTTGGGTTGCATGAAGCTGGCGCCCACGGGCTCGCCAGAGCTCGGCGACTTGTACGTCATGGCGTCCTTCAGCTGAGGGCTCCTCTGCATGTCGTAGAGCGCGGCGATCGACCGCGCTACACCTGAGAACGCGGGATGACTGGAGACCGACCCCGTGATCTTCTTGTCGCCGTACCAGACCTCTCTGCGCGTGGTGTCTAGCCTGTGGAGGAACTCCTTGCCGTCTACGGCTCCCATCTAGATGTCGCCCTGGGCTGAGCCTAGTTCCAAGATTCGCTACTGGGCGCTGCAAGTTATGAAACCATACTTTAGTTTTCCTAGGTCGACGGGCGCAGAGGGACGTTCCGCGTCTAGCCGATCGGATTGGACAAGGTTCCTATTTTGTCGATTCTGAGGGTCAGCATGCCCGCCTTCCCTGTGAGCACGAACTCCGTCGGGTCGAGCTTTCCCAGGGCTTCGGGCGCCCACCCGACGCTTCCGCAAGAGATGACGTCGCCCGGCTCGAGCGAGAGAAATCCCGAGACGTACGATGCGATCTCTTCAGGTTTGAAGATGTACTCGGCGGTCGATCCCGTCTG
>JASIEW010000082.1 GCA_030045755.1 Nitrososphaerales archaeon | reverse complement strand
CGCCTTGAGGACCTGACGAGGAACATCCTCGACGTCACGAGGATCGACAGCGGAACGTTCAACCTGAGCAGGACTCGGTTCGACTTGAACGAGAAGGCGAGGGAGGTCATCGAGGAGATGACGGGTGTCCTCTCTAGCGATGCCGCAGCATCGTCGGCCAAAGTGGTGTTCACTCCAATCCAAGAGCGACTGCCTGTGGATGCTGATGGCACGAGAATCTTCGAGGTCATCGCGAACCTGTTGAAGAATGCCCTCGTCTTCTCCGGCGAGCACAAGGTAGAGGTCTCGACGAAGAGAGATGGCTCTAGCGCCGTCCTTAGAGTCAGAGACTACGGCAGTGGAATCAGCGCCGGGGTGCAACCGAAGCTTTTCACCAAGTTCGCCTCCAACTCCCCGAACGGGTTGGGCCTAGGCCTCTTCATATCCAAGAAGATTGTCGAAGCACATGGAGGGAGGATCTGGGCCGAGAACAACCGAGAGGGCGGGGGTGCGTCCTTCTACTTTTCGATTCCCCTGGTCTCTCCTGAGAAGACGTCTGACTCCAACCTCACGGGCGAGGAGCGCATCAAGGGCGGCCTTCCGGAGGGAGGAAAGCAGTAGTTGTCTGTGGGACTGCGAGCCGTGATGACAGTCAATTGACTGCCCCAGCGCAGTCGGACCCCTCACCGTCTGGTCCAAGAAAGGAGTCCAGACGAACGGTCATGATATGCGACGACCAAGAGGACATAGTCTATGTCTGTGAGAAGCTCCTTGGGGGGACCTTCAACGTGCTGGTGGCGAGGTCGGGGGAGGAGTGCCTGGCTTCGTTCGCGCGGGAAGCCAAGCGTGGAAGAACAGTTGACGTCTTGCTTCTGGACTACCGTCTCGGCGACATGCTTGGTAACGAGGTGGTCAGCAGGCTGGAGGGTGTCGAGAGCGCCAAACACACCAGGATAATCCTGATCACAGCCTTCGAACTCGATGGGGGCGAACTAGCCTTGCTAAAGGAGGTCAGGAAGAGGGACGGAGACCCCGACAGTTCGATATCCGTGTTGCGGAAGCCGTTTCGAATGCTCGATCTGCGGCAGAGGGTGGACTCCGTGTTGCGCGACTAGGCCGGTGCAAGACAGGATTCCTCTGACCCGAAGGGCGTTCGTCATCGAGCCATGAAGAACCCTTTTGGCGACATTCGCCACCCTAGACTTCGAGCCTGTTCACTTTGTTCGCACTTGCGCTCGCGCCGTCGTGAGTCCGTGACAGTTGTGCTATGGATTCTGTCTAGAGCTTGTTCCTGAGCTTCTTCTCGAGCTTGCCGGCCCGCTTCTTCAATTCGTCGAGGGACTCGAGAACGGCCTTCGGAACCTCCTTACCGTCCTTTGAAGTCTTGTTGATTTCGGTCTCCAGTTTCTTGATGTCTGCGGTGACCGCCGCCCAAGCGCTTTCGACTTCTTTGTTCATGTTTTGAAACCATGGCTCACGCTATTTAATCATTGACACGGTCCCTGATTCTAGGCTGTTTTCCTACTTGCTGGAGGCGGCTTTGGCCGCGGCTGCCTTGGCTGCGAGCTCAGCGAACTCTTGGCGCCCGAATGCGGTCCCAGCTATGCCCCAACCGCCCTCGGCCGCCTCGGTGAGTATGACCCAGGTACGTCCGGCTTGGGTTGGGTCGCCTGACGTCTTTGCCACTATGTCCGTGGCTTCCTTCGTGAGCTGCTTCTGGCCCTCGCGGCTGAGCGCCCCTGGAGGAGTCACGACCTGGATGCGTACCACGCGGGCGGAGTCCGCGGCTGCCGTGCTGACCGCGCGTGGGTCCAGCCTGTGAATGAAGGCTGCCGTATTGTTTAGATGGAAAGGGCCAGGCGTCGCCACCCCCTCGGCCCGGAGCACCGCCATGGTCAGCTCGTGGCCTAGCTTGCCGTCGGATCCTGCGGGGAAGAGGTCTGCCGGGGCATACACATCGATCATAGGCATGACGGTACGAATGTCGATAGCAAAAGGATAGCTAATATAGCTTGTTGACTCGAAGGCCATCAAGTGGCAAAATGCCAGTCAAGCGCAGAAGGAAGACGATGGCGGACTTCTCTCCGAACATGACGGACCATACCGCGTGCGGGGCGGTGGAGTCGGCTCGGATGATAGGCAACCAGTGGCGGCTGATAGTCGTCAGGTACCTCCTCGAAGGGCCCATGAGGTTCAACGAGATCCTCAAGATTGCCTGCGGCGTGGACCCGAAGACGCTCTCTCGGGTCTTGAAGTATCTCACAAAACAGAAGATCGTCCGAAGGGAGGTCGTCGGAGTCGAGCCGTTCAGGGTCCAGTACGTCCTGACGGAGAAGGGGGAACAGATAGGGCCGATAATGCAGGCTCTGAAGGTCTGGGGCGACAGGTGGGTGCTCGGCTACGTCTCACCTGAGCGGAGTCGCCCGAGCGAGGCGGCAAGGGAGATAGTCAAGGGGTAACCAGAAGTGCCAGGGTGAGAATGCGTTGATGGACAAAGCCCGCTGAGATCTGCGTTGACATTGGACCGGCGTAAAAGAGTCACTACCCACACTGTCACTTTTGCCCCGGAAGAGGGCGAACGCAGATGGGCCGCGAGGCGCTGAAGAGCTATCACGAGGAAACGTGGGAAGCGGCGGTTGACGATTCTACGGGCTTAGAGTGGCCAAGGTCGTGCCGCAAGGCGTAGGCAGACACTGTCCCCATCCATGCTATGATCGAACCGAGAAGGAACCGCTCAAACAGTCCGTCATAGCTGCTCTTTAGAGCGTGAAGAAAGGGTAACAGTCCCAGGAAAAATACCATGAAAAATACTCCAAATATTGCGATAGCCAGCGCTACCGTTCTTGCACTTGCTAGGGCTTTCGTCTTGCCTAGCTTCAGGGATATTGAGAGTTCGCCTAGTGGCGCTGCAGCTAGCACAATGTATGCTATGATCGCATGAATCACGAGAGTGCGTCCAGTTGCTGGAAATCCAGCAAGTAATAGAGTCCCCACACCCCAGATTCCAATCGCGTATAGTCCGAATTTGTAGTTCCGCCAATCCTCTCCGAACATTGAGAGAACCTGAACTATGGCGTAGACAAACAGAAGAGAGAATGCACCACGGATTAGGAAGTTAATCGTCATGATGTAGCCGTAAGGCCCCACTGCGAGCAAGCTTTCGGCCTGCGATATCGGACTGTAGTGCGGTGGAAGAACCTGGGCAATGGCATCGAGTATGATGTAGAGAACGATGAGAACGTCAACAATCATGAAAGCCTGACGCAGTGTTGAAGGCTTTGAGTTACCACCGAGAGCGCTCATAAAACTACAACGGCTAGCATTGGAGACAGTGGTAAAAGCGATTTCGTTGCCGTTGTGCTTGCACTTGCGGCTC
>JASIEW010000081.1 GCA_030045755.1 Nitrososphaerales archaeon | reverse complement strand
CGAGGAGATCTCGAGCCTCATCTCGTCCATGAGGGAGGAGCCCGAGAGCCCGGTGAGGGAGCTCTCAACGCAGCTCGGAGAGTTCTTGGAGACCGCGAAGCAGCAGGCGAGAGACAAGCTCGAGCAAAAGACCAGAGAGCTGGTTGAGAAACAGAGGAAGACTGCGGAGAGCGAGCGTGACAAGGCCCTGAAGAGCTTAGAGGCGTACCTGGCTAACGACCCCATTCCGATAGCAGAGAGGGTCGTCCGCGTGAATCTGGTGGACGGCATGTACGAGGCGAGGTCCATCCAAGAGTGCGAGGGAGGGATGAAGTACGAGTTCGTCCTGTCCGCTCAGAACTCCAATACGTTCCATCAGGAGCTGACGCTGTCCCGTTTGGGCTACGAGATCAGGGTCCCAATCAGGTTCGCGAAGACAATCCTGAAGGGGAGGGTGCCAGGGTTCGAGAGGCTGGACCAGTATGTCCTCTCCGAAGCGGAGGAATCGGGAGGAAAGCTGCACGCGACCTTCGCCAAAGCCGGAAACGGGTCCAGAATCAAGCTCGTGACGTCGGGGAACGACGAAGACGCGTTCGTGGGCCTCGAATACAGCGACCAGACACAGTCGGTGAACGTGATGAACGACGCCTCTCTGAGCGGGTACGTCGACCTGAAGACTGTCAAGTCGGCCGTGAAGGAACTGGTCGGTGAGCTCGAGGAGCTGGCGAGCAAGAAGATTTCGCTGACGAGACTTTCGAACGACGGCGACGACCTCCTGGAGAGCTTGGACTGCTATAGTCTGGTGCAGACCGTCCTCCAAGTCCTCGGACCTAGCTACAGGGAGCTCGTCCAAGGTCTGCCGGAGACCTCTCCGCCCGGAGAGGGAAGCCTAGGGCTGGGGCGGCAGTTCATTCGGGAGCGGGTGAAGGCACTTGGGGCCCTCTCGAAGCCCGTTTCGCAGTCGCTCGGGCTCCCTTACTGAGACGGTCCTGCGGGCCGACGCGTGAGCAGTCAGGCGGCGCCCTGTGGAGTCAATTGTTGCCGATTCCTTTCCTTACTTTCTGTAGGACGTCAGGGTTCCGCTTCAAGAACTCGACCAGGCGCTCGAACTTGTCGATCGTCACCGAGTGGAGGTGGTGTTCTATTCCCTCTGTGTCCTGATATGCTATGTCGCCCTCGATTCCGAGCATTGACAGGAACTCTTCGACTGTCTGATGCCTTCGTATGACAGAACGGGCCAGCTTGCTCCCATCGGAGGTGAGCTTCATCCCGCGATATCGCGCTCTTTCTACGTATCCGTCGGCCGCCAGCTTCGTGACCATGCTCGAAACGGTCGGAGGCTTGACCCCCAGCCTCTCGGAAACGTCTGCGACGCTGATGTAGCCTTTCTCTTCGTAGAGATGATAGATCGCCTCCAGATAGTCCTCGACCCGTGAGATGTCGCGCTTCGGCTGGGAGTTCGTCACGAGTCTCAGCTGGGTTGAGCGAGCCTCGGACTTGATAAAAGGCTTGTCAGGACTAGTGCCCGTCTGGTCGGCGTTCACCGATCTCTCGGTAGGACTCGGTCGCCTCTCTTGCGACGAAAACGAGGATGACGGCAGCCGCGAGGTAGTCGGCCCACCACAGGCCCAGAAAATACTCCGCAAGCAGACCCGAGAGGAGTGCCAGGGACATGAAGAAGCACGTAGCTGACTCCACTGCGTCTATCGACAACGGAAGGCATCGTGTCTCTCTTCCTATCCTCCGCTTCGCGAGCCAGAGATATGGCATGATGACGACAGCCCCTGCGGCTATGCCGATTCCGAGCAGAGAACCTTCGGGCCTAAGCCCCGTGGCGTAGGAGTAGACGGCGCTCAGCCCTATGATCGGTATCAGTGTGAAGAGGAGAGCTGACGTGATCAATGCCGTGCGCCGCCCAGGTTCCGTCGACCCCGTCGTGTCTTCTCTGAGGTGGCCTACTACGACGACGCTGGAAAGGAGCTCGACCACGCTGTCCCCACCAAATGCCAGCAGGGCTAGGCTCCCAGAAAGCAAGCCTATGCCGATCGAGCCAACGACCTCCACTGCCATCCATGCGGAGCCTAGGTACTCGAGAGCGATGGCCTTCCTGATTGCGGCTTTCCTCCATTCTATATGGCCGGTCGAGCAGCAACAGTCAGCACAGTTCGAGCAGGAGACAGGGACCGAGCAGCTGACGCATGAGGTCTCGGCGCAACCGCAAGTGCCGCACGAAGACGATGCCAACGACAACTGGGTCGATGGAGTGCTAGCGCATCTTATCAAGGTGGCTGTTTCTAGGTCCGGAACGGGACTGACGCCGAAGTCTCTTCTCTAGGACCTGCAACGAGAGCTTCTCCCTTCCGACCTTCTCCACGGTTCTTGCAGAGCGCGTGAAGCCGTTCTCCTCGTAGAACCTTATCGCCTTCTCGTCGAGCACCTCCGTCTTTACGATCAACACGTTGACGCCGAGCTTCGCCGCCGCCTCGAATGCTTTTCGCAAGAGCCCAGCAGCGAGCCCCCCGCCAAGTTCGCTCTTTAGGACGGCGATCCCAGAGAGCTCTCCTTTCCCTTCCTCCAGCCTCCGAACGCTGGCGAATCCCAGAATCCTCCCTTCAGCCTCCGCGACGACGATTCTGTTGCGAGCGCTGGAAAGACGCCTCCTCAGGAAGTCTTCTGAAGCGATTTCCTTGATGGCTTCGTCAGTCGCGCCCGTAAAGCCGAGCGCTTCCGGGCCAACCTCCTTCCAAGACTGGACCAGGAAAGCTCCCAAAGGCGCCGCGTCGTTCAGTCTTGCCGGCCTCACCCTGAACTCCGCTCGTCTGGGGACCTGAGCCGAGTCTGTTCACCTCATCTTGGCCCTGATCGGCTCGTTGTCAGAGAAGACCCTCCACTCCGCCACTCTCTCCTCTCTGACTTTCGCCACCCAGACGGCCGGCGTGCGCCACTCGTTTTCACGCAGGGCTGTGCCGCCTCTGGGAACATAGGTTCCTCCCGCCTCTCCGATCAAGACTGAAGTGTCTCCGTCCGAGAGAGTGCGCTCCACTCTGATCCAGTAGTCTGGAACCATCTCGAGGTATTGTCTCCAGCCGTCTTCGATCGCTGGGCGAGCTGACTTGTCTCCCAGCGAGTCCACGAAGACGTGGTCAGCGGTCATCAGCGCCACCAGCCCGCTGACATCGTGCGAGTTGATACGCTCGACGAACTTCAGAGCGACGTCTAAGCCTGGCACCAGCTTGGAGACGTGTCGTTCACTACAAAAGTCTGAGGTTCCAGTTCGGCGCTGGTTATGGAAATCAGTCAATAAATAGAACCGGGGCTAACAGTGTCATGACTTGGGACCGGCGTGCGGCTGCGAGGGCTGCGACTCGGAAAACTGCGTACAGCTGACGGGCAGAGAGTCGATGGTCTGCAATGTGATCTGCAACTCGTCAGAGCCGGTTTCGTTCAGCGAGCTCAGGAAGACGACCAGCCTTCATCAGGAGGTTGTCTCACGGATTGTTCGCAGGCTGGCAATCCATGGCCTGGTGAAGAAGGTCGACGGAAAGTACCAGAGCCTGTGCTGCAACTAGAGCCATCCAGGAAACAGCCGAACCGTGAATGAACGACCTCTTCAGTCTCTGGCACAGTTTGCGACGAACTCAGGATAGTTTGACGAGCTGCTGGGGCCCATCGACCGGCGCCACGACGACCGCAGTCCCGAAGGCGATTATCTCGTCCATCGTGCCACCGATTTCAGTCGAATCGAAGTTCACGCTGATGACCGCATTTGCGCCTAGGGAAGCGGCGTGCTCCGCGAGGCGGTCCAGGGCCTGCTGCCGAGCCTGCTGGGCCATCGTCGTGTACTCGTTGATCTCGCCACCCTTCAGGGTGCGGAGTCCCGCCATCAGGTTCCCTCCGATGCCTCTGGAGCGGACAGTGATCCCGTAGGTCATCCCGATGACCTTCACAACCTTGGATCCGGGGACGTGGTTCGAAGTGAGCAGAGGTATTGTGCTGGTTGCCATGGACCGGCGAGGAAAAATCGGAATTTAAACGATGTGGGCCTGCCGACTACTGCCGAGGACGGTCCGCTTCGTGGCGCAGCGCGTATCCCGACACCAGCAGAATCCAAGCGAGCACGCTCCCGAGGAAAAGCCGCTCGATAAGCCCGCCATAGTTGGCCGTGGCTCCCGGCGCGAACGAGGGCGCCAGGAGGTCGACAAGGCACAGTAACACCGAAAGCACAGCGAGAATCAAGGCTGCGCGACTCACTCCTCGAAGCCGTGGAACCAGCCCCATCCGAAGTGAGACGAGGAGTGCGCCAAAGGCCCCTCCGAGGAAGGCGATGATTGCTACGAAGAGATGAATCACACCGTGCAGGTGCACCGGGGTGGTTGGAACGTCGGTCGGAAAGATGGCGAGGAGTATGGCCCCGGCCGACCACACTCCCAGCAGTGCGAGCCCCGCACGGAATTTTGAAGCGCTCCCGCCGGATTCGGCGACCGTGCCAGCGAATGCAAGGATGAATGCGAAAGACAGCAGCCCCCGGTTAAGGAAGTTGACCGTCATTACGTAGCCGAATGGTCCTACTGCGAGGTCGCTCTCGGCCTGACTGATGGGACTGTAGTGAGGGGGAAGTAGCTGAGCGATTGTGTCAAGCAGTACGTACAGGATGATTCCCGCGATGGCCGCGATGTACAGGGTCCGGCTGCTGGGTCTCATGCCCTGGATGCTCTGCCCTTCGCTACTTGGACAGCAGTCTCCAAGAGAGGACTATCCCAAGGATGGAGAGCAGCCCCGCGAACAGTGCGAGTACTCCGAAGTCGACCCATAGCGGGGCTATCACGCTGTACCCTGGCGCAGAGGCCGTTCCCAGAAGCATCTGCCTCACCCCATCCACCGCGTAGGTCACCGGGTTGAACCTGATCACCGACTTCAACCAGCCAGGCATTATGCTCACGGGGAGCATCGCGTTGCTCGCGAAGAGCAGCGGCAGGTTGAGCAGGTTGATGATCGCCATCTGAGTCTGCCAGTCGCTGGACCTGAGCGCGAGCATGACGAAGAGCGAGGAGAGCCCGAATGTCATCAGGAACAGCATGACGAAGGTGCCGGCAACGGTGAAGACGGTGAAGCTCGCAGTGTCCATTCCCAGTGCGACCGCTATCACCAGGACTATGGCGGCCTGGATCAGAGAGCGTACGACACTCTGGAGGACCTTGCCCGTGACTATGGCCCCCCTCCCGACCGGCGTGCTCATCGCCTTGTTCATGAAGCCGAACCTCTTGTCCCAGACCACGGACATTCCGGAGAAGGCGGCGGTGAAGAGAATTATGAAAGCGAGCATACCTGCCGCAAGGTAGGAGAAGTAGCTCGTGGTGCCAAAGGTCGCGAGGTTGACCGCGTTGAGTTCAGCCTGCGTTACCCCGGGCTGGCTCGCGAAGATGCCCGTGATGTTGAACGCCTTGCCGAAGAGGCCCAGCCAAACGATCGGCTGAACCAAGGAGATGATCAGCTGTATCGGGTTCTTGTACCACTTGACCAGATCTCTGTTCGTAAGGGCCCAGAGGCCGTGCAGCGGGCTCTTGTTGAGATTAGGGGCTTCGCGGAACATCCTTTCCCGCTCCATCTCACTGCTCGTCGCTTTCTCCTGTTCCTGCGTGGTCACGGTCGACCGGGTGAGGTCTTCAGTCACTCGCTGTCACTTCCTCGCCCTCATCATCGTCACCCTCTGCTTCATGTTGTCCATCTTGTTGCTCTCCTCGTCTCGGATGCTGCGCCCAGTGAATTCGAGGTAAGCCTCGTCCAAGGTGGGCTTCGTCAGGGAGATCTTGGTCACGTGAAGACCCTTCGACCTGACGAGGTCTATTATCTGAATCGAGGACTCCTCTCCGACCTCTGACTTTATCCGGTATTCGTTGCCGCTCTTCTTCACTTCCTTTACCAGATTGATCTTCGCTATCTCATTAGATATGT
>JASIEW010000080.1 GCA_030045755.1 Nitrososphaerales archaeon | reverse complement strand
GAAAGAGACAAAGAACGAGCTGGAAGACGTGGAGATGCACACTGAGGAATGGAACAAGTCGACCCCTATCTACGCGGGGGCCATTCGCGCTGCGACAGGAGCCAGTCACGTTTCGGAGGAACGCTATTCAGTCTATATGGCACACTATCGCCACACCTACAAGTGTAAGCAGTGCGGCCACGAGTGGAGTGAGACCGAGACCAAGGAAACGCACTCAGAGGGAAGGATTTTCCCATCTTCGGCAAACCCACCCAAGGGCCCTCAAAGCACGGGGCCTTGAGCCGTCTGTCGGTATCGTCTCCCGGCTTGCAACAGGAGAACCCTAGAGCTTCGGCATGTCGTCAGGGCCGTTAACGCAATAATCTCTCTAAGAGGCACCAGAACTACCGAGGCGAAGCTGTAAAAAAGGCGAAGGCATCTGCGGTCTCAACTCATGGCTGACTCGAGTTGGTCGCAAAGAAGTTCCTAGTTCTGCTCACCGTTCTAGTCGTAGCGCTAGGATTCCTCTATGGTTTTCCGGCGATGCGTGTCAGTGTGGAGGACCAGACGTTCCTCTTTGGGCATCCAATCGATAAGCCTCAGTGTAGCGGAGAAGGAGCGGCTTTCGGATGCCACTGCGCCGCGCAGATGTCCATTTCGTCATGGATCCTGCTCAGGGATGCTCCCACTCTCGCAGTTTGGAGTTTGCGCCTAGAACTGCTCTCGTGGATTGTGGGGTTCTATGGGTGGCCCTTCACTCTGATAGGATACTATCAGTTCATGGGTTGCCCTTAGATTCACTGCGTGACGATTGTCTTCCAAGAGACGCTCGACCTAGTCCGATGACCGCGCCATGCCCCGAGTCGCATCGGGAAAAGTCAAAGCCCCGCAGTCGTACCGGAACTCTCGCACTGGAGGCTTTATTCGCCGCGAAAAGACGTCCACGAGCGCCCTGTTGAGTCTGAGAAATTGATCGGAGTTCCCAAGGGGATGCTTAGGCTGGCTGCCCTCCGGCTCCTGTCAGAGTCGTCCATGTCAGGAGTGGACCTCTCCCAGCAGATCCGCCGGGCCACGGACGGGGCTTGGAGCCCCGGTCCCGGATCCGTCTACCTCATCCTCAAGGAGCTGCACAAGAAGGGGCTGATAACGGAGCTCCCCAAGCGCGAGGGGAACGTCAGAAGATACATAATATCCGCCAAGGGAAAGGAGGAACTGGCCCGGATTTCAAAGGAGACGTCCGCCGACGTCGCGAGACAGCTGAAGCTCTTGGCGCTCTACGCGAGCCTCGCAGGCAGGGGGGAACTGAAGCAGGGCATGCTCTCCCTGGCCGGGACGGTCGGGGCCACGTCGTAGCCCTGCCACCGCGCGAAACCAATCCCGCTTATATCGGGCTCTTTGAAGCGACGGCCCAGCCGACTTGGAGAAACTAGCGATAGAGCACGTCCCTCAGGACAAGAGGCACGGCAAGGTTCTGAGCCAGTTCACCCTCTGGCTGGGCGCCAACCTCACCATCGCAGACTTCGCCCTCGGGGCCTACTTCCTGGGCCTCCCGCTGGACTATGTCGTGCTCGCGGTCTTCGTCGGGAACCTGCTGGCCGGAGTGATGCTCGGGTTGATGGCCTCCATGGGGCCCACCTTCGGATATCCGCAGATGATGATCTCGCGGGCCGTGTTCGGCAAGTCCGGCAACCTCCCGTTCGCGGTCGCCAACTGGGTCAGCACGGTCGGCTGGTTCACGGTGAACACCATCCTGGGAGGCCTGGCCCTGAAACTCGCCTTCGGGGTCCCGTTCTACGCCGGGGCAGTGGTCTTGGTCGCCGCCCAGGCCCTCCTCGCCCTCTACGGGCACGACATGATCCACGACTTCGAGGTGGTGATGTCCGTCGTCCTTGCGGCGATGTTCGCGGTCGTTACTGCGGTCGCACTCTCCGTATACCCGGCGCGCGCGGCTTCGATAGAGCCTACGTATGGGCCGTTCAACGCGTACATCTTCGCCTTCATAGTCGCACTCGTCTTCTCGTATCTGATGAGCTGGTCGCCCTACGCGAGCGACTACTCTAGGTATCTCAACCAGGGGACGGGGAGGCTCAAGATCGCCGTCCTTGTCCTCCTGGGCGGCCTGGCCGCGAGCCTCTGGGTAGAGCTGGTCGGGTTCGGCATCTTTGTGGACAGCTGCACTCCGACGTGCAACGCGAACATGATATCGGGTCTGGCCCAGGTGTCGGGCGGCTACGCCGCGTTCGCCCTCACCGCCATCGTGCTCGGAGCCGTGGCGGCCAACGCGCTGAACATCTACACCAACTCGCTCTCGGCTCTCGTCGTGTACGGGAAGTCGAAGAGGCAGACGGCGGTGTTTGTGGCGGCCGTCGCAGGACTTGTCTTCGCTCTCGTGGGCGTCGCGAACTTCCAAGGGTTCTACCAGGACTTCCTCATCACGCTCGACTACTGGATCACGCCGTGGATAGGGGTCATGCTCGCGGCCTTCTTCTTCGGAGGGGTCAGGTCGGGCGTGGAGAGGGCAGGAGTTGCCTGGAGGGCCTTGGGGTCGTACGCTCTCGGCCTCGTCGCTTCGATTCCTTTCATGAACCTCGTGGCGTACGGGATCCCCTACGAGGGGCCGGTCGCGGGCCTGCTGCAGGGCGCGGACGTCAGCTACTTCGCTTCCTTCGCGGTGGCCGTACTGGCGTACATCGTGTTGGTCGGGAAGGGCGCTCGAAACACCGTGGCCGAGTCGGCCCCCGGCGTCTGACTACGACGTCGGTTTCGCTTCAGCTTCTCTGTCTGAAACGCCGTCCTCGCCTCTTCGCATTAGGGCCACGGAGGTCGAGGATTGATTGAACAGCCTCAGAGTCCTGCGCCTTGAGAGGAAATAGGCGCCCCCTACTATGGCCAGCGCGGCGCCCTGGCCCACGAATGTCTGGACGTTCGGGAAGACCGAAAACCACAGTCCTGCCCAAGCCGGTATCCCTTGGATGGCTCGGATGTTCGTCGTCCCGATCCAGCCCGCGAGCTGCATCTCGTTGACCTCCTCGCCCACCATCACGAACAGAACGCCGGTGAGCATCGCCCCAGTAGCGATCATCATCTTCCTGTACGGAAGGTGGCGGTGGCCGAGGAAGGTGAGGTACCCCGCTGCGACCGTCAGCACCAATCCCGCGGCTGCCCCGTAGTAGACGACCGTGGGGCCCATGGCCACGTAGTAGCTCTGCAAGAACAGCACGACTTCGACCGACTCGCGATAGACCGACGCGAACCCCAGCACTACGAGCCCCAAGAGCACGCGGCGGGTGTTCTTGCCCAGGCTGTCGGCCCGGGCTATCAGGGACCTCTTGGCCTTGGTCTGCATGTTGATCCAGCCCGACCAGTAGACGCCGTGGAAGAACCAGTTCATCACCACTAGGAGGACGAGGACGGCGAACATCCCTGTGGCTGCCTGAACGGCGAGCGCGCCGTAGTTCACTATGAGGCTGCCGACGATGGTGATCGCCACGAACCAGGTCGCCACTCCTGCCGCGAAGCCCAGACTGGCGCCGAGCTGAATCGGACGCTTGTAGCCGTAGCTCTTGCCCTTGAGGCCTGCAACAAGAGCGGCAAGAACCAGGATGGACTCGAGACCCTCGCGGGTCACGAGCACCGCTATGTCCAAGGC
>JASIEW010000079.1 GCA_030045755.1 Nitrososphaerales archaeon | reverse complement strand
GGCGACGTATAAATTGTTCAGGTGGCCCATCCGCGGCAGCCAAAAAGGAAGGCTAAAGAGCCACACCAGGGCTTCCGTACTCCATGAGTGCCTCCTTGACGGACCATCTGGAGGGCGAAGGCGCGATGGCTCGGGAGGGAGCGAGAGAGGGTGGCGAAGACGGGCTTGAGAGGTCGGCTCCATGAGCGAGAACGAGTTGCGCTACTGCCCGAGTTGCAGGAGCGTGGCTTACCTCTTGGCCGACCAGATGTTCCTCTGTGGGCGCCACTGGGAGTGGGGAAAGACGGTGTGGCAGATTCCAGAGTTCGTTGACGAAAACGGCGGCGCCGGAGTGGACAGAATGTTGTGGTTCGAGGAGTGCGCGGACCCCAGGCACAGAAGCTCGCGCCACCTGACGAAGAGACAGTTCGTCGAGAAGTACAAGGGCTACATCTTCCACAGGCTTTGACCTCCGGGAAGGTCCCGACTGTCTATCCTTCCCGTCGGGACAGCCCCGTGGACCAATGGCCGGCCTGACGGAGCCCGCGGCTCAGAGCTTGCAAACCGCGCCAGCCGCGACTCTGAGGCTCTTGCCGTTCAGATCCAGGACCGCGACCCTGAGCCCGTCCCAGACGGGTACCTCCCAGGGCAGGGCGGCTTCGACAAGCCCACCGTCGACCGATGACAGTCTTGCTGGGATGGTCTCGCCCGACACCTGGACGTGCAGGTCACGCGAAACGACTTCCTGCTTGTAAAACGGGGTCCGCTGGACCTGCAGCTTCAGCCTGTTCGAGACCGAGAACGACCCGTCGTCCAGCCAGTGGCTGCTCTGCAGCTCGCTGGCTTCGATGCCGCGCAAGGACAGCCCGACTCTGACTCCTCTCCCGACTGTCTCCTGGTCGACGTCGCTGACCTGGATGCTCTTGACGTCTACCCTCGAGTCCTTCGGGCCCGGGACTGGCCTAAGCTGGTCGTGGACCGATATCTTTCCGGACAACACGAATCCCAGGGCGACCGTGCCCACTCCCTTGACCGAGAAGGCCCTGTCCACGTAGACCAGCGGGCCCGCCTCCGGGGCACTCGCTCCGGGCTGGACGCCTGACAGGTCTATCGCAGATGAGTCCGACCGCCGCTCCTCCACTGTGTAGCTCGCAGGCGCGGTCCCCCTCAGAGCCGCCGTTGCCGCGCTGGGGCTGCTGGATCCATCGAACACCACGAGAGTTCCAGGCAGCCCAAGACTGCCTAGGAGCAAGGCGAGTTCTCCGTCGGGAGCTGAGAGCTTACCGGAGGAAGGAAAGCAGTAGATCGCGTGGTCGGCGATAGAAGCTATGCAGGAGTAGCCCTGGATGCGCTCGGGAAAGTCTGACGCGTCAAGAAGCGAGCATCTGCGCCCGGACTCCGTCCTGGTGTAAACTTCGATTCCCCCCGCCTCGCTCTTCTTCGCGACGGCCGTCTCGAACCTGACCTTGGCCTCTTTGTCAGTCCCAAAGACTCCGACGGTCACTCCTTCGATCAGTCTGAGGTCAGTCTCCCAAGACGCGGCAGGTCTCGTTACCCTTTCCCGTTCTTCATGTGCCCGTCGAACCACCTGAGATAGTGGTTCAGTCTGGCTACCCTGTGCTTGGGCTTCCCCACCCTCGAGAGGTCGTGGTTCTCCCCCGGGAATAGCACCAGCTCTGCCTCTTTACCGAGCCTCTTCAGGGCCGTGTAGAACTGGAGGCCCTCCACCATCCAGCAGCGATAGTCCTCCATCGAGTGGACGACCATGACCGGAGTCTCCACGTTGGGCACGTACCTGGCGGGCGAGTCGTTCAGGAGCTTCTCCTCGGCGTTCCATGGGTCTCCTCCGACCTGGTCCTCGGTGAAATAGGGCCCGATGTCAGAGGTTCCCCAGAAGCTCGACCAGAAGGCTATGCTCCTGTCGGTCACCGCCGCTTTGAACCTGTTCGTGTGGCCGACGGCCCAGTTGGTCATGAACCCGCCGTACGAACCCCCGGCGATCGCGACGTTGGCCGCGTCTATCCTCGGATAGCGCTTCAGGGCCAGGTCGAGCCCCTCCATCAGGTCGTCGAAGTCGCGCGTGCCGTATCTTCCCCTGATGTCTGCGAACTTCTCCGAGTAGCCATCGCTCCCCCTGGGGTTCATGTAGATCACGGCATAGCCCGCGCCCGCAAAAGACTGGAACTCGTGCATGAACGAACTCCCGAAGGCGGTCTTGGGGCCCCCGTGCACGTAGAGCACCGCCGGAATCTTCTTGCCGCCCTTCTCAGGCAGGAGCACCCACCCTTCGATCTCTTCCCCGTCGCTCGCCTTGAAGTTCAGCTTCTGGGATGGCAGGACCCGGACCTCTTTGTACGCCTCCAGGTTGAATGAGGTCAGAGGCCTCTCCTTTCCTTCTACATACAGCTCCTCCAGATGCGTCGTGTCCATCGATACAAAGGCTACTCTGCCCCCCGCGACGTCGTACCCCTCCACGCTTCTCTCTCCTCCCACCACCAGGTGGGGCTCCCCGCCGGGCTTGATCCTGTACAGGTGGGCCGAACCCCCGTCGGCCTGGACGTAGTGTATCCCGTCCTTGTTCCATGTCAGACCTTCCGGCCCGTGGGCGGAGGCTCTCACGTCTGAGTTGAGGCTGTTCGCCTTGTTCCTGTCCACGGACTCGACCTGCGTCACCTTCCTCGTCTTCGGATCGACGGTCCATATGTGGGCGTGCGACGCGAGCCCTGAAGTGAAGCGGTGTCCTGAGACCGCCAGTGTACTGCCGTCCGGGCTCCAGACGACGGACCCGACTTCCATGTCTGACCTGGTGAGCTTCCTTGGCTTGCCTCTGGGGAGGTCGATCACGAAGACGTCAGTGATGTAGGGCTTCAGTTCGATGGTCGAGGCGACGTACGCTATTCTCCGTCCGTCTGGACTGAGAGAAAAGCCCCCGACGTCGAAGGACCCGCGGGTGACTTGGCTCGTCTTCCCTGACTCGACTTCGACCCTGAAGAGGTGCTTCCTGATGTTGTGGATGAACCCCGCTCCGTTAAACCAGAACGTCAGCCTGCGGATGACCTTGACGTCGTCCTTCTCCTTCTTCTCGACGTTTGACAGGTAGTAGATGTACTTGGAGTCGCTCGACCACCGCGGGCTCTCGACCCCTGACTCCGCCCTGAGTACGAGCCTCGCCTCCCCGCCGGAGTCGGCGATGACGTAGAGGGCGTTGCCCTTGTCCTCTTTCTTGAGGTTTCTTCGCGAGGTGAAGAGTATGCTCCGCCCGTCGTCCGAGAATCTGGGGTTGGAGTCCTTCCCTCCGCTCGTGAAACGCTTCGACTCGCCTTGGGGGAGCTCGCAGACGTAGATGTCGGAGTCGTACGAGTCCTCCTTGAGATTGGCTTTCCGTACTGAGAACACGGCTCTCTTCCCGTCGGGCGAAAGGCTCGGCTCTGACAGCATCGAGTACAGGGCCAGGTCAGAGGGGCGGATTGGCCTCGGCACGGCAGCTAGGCCCCCCGTGGCTCATCTTAATCGTTGCCATGAGACCCGACCGGAGCCGAGCGGGATCTGCGAGGACGAGTCGCCTCAGAGAATGGGAGCTTCTTCCGCACAAGGGCGTGCGGGACGCATCGGCCCCGCGCCCGGTCACTTGCCCGGCAGGACGACCGGTCTGTTCGCGACCCAATAGACAGAGAGCAAGAAGGCCGCGAAGAGCGGTATCAACAGGAGGTCGTTCAACTCGAGGTACGTCTCTGCGAACCAGAACGCAGAGAAAGTCAGCAGCAAGCCGGCGACCACAACCTTCATGTTGGCCTGCTTCACCTTTCTCACCTGGCTCCGCAGCGCATAGGCCGCGACCACGACTATCGCGACCCCCACAATCATCCCGGCGCCTGCAGAGACGAAGCTCGCCGGCAGCAGTCCGACCAGGACTATCGACGCCTCGAACGCCTCCACCGCTCCCACAGAGAAGCCCGTGTACATCACGCCTCTCTCGAACGATTCGGGCCTGAAGCCTGTGGTCCTGCTCCTTACCACGGACCTTCGGGCGCTTCTGCTCAGCCTGAGGCCGAAGTAGAGGAGGAGGACTCCTCCCACCAGCCTCACGTACAGTGTCGGGAGCAGAGCTATAGCCCCTCCCACGGCCAAGGCAGGGACGAAGACGACGAGCGCGCCGACCGCGACGTACAGGAACGCGAGGTGCTTCCGGGTCTCGGCATACAGCGCGAGCCCGACGGCCGCCGCCTCGGCCATCTCCAGGGTCACTATCCCAGAAGCTGCGAGGAAGACTCCGGGGTCGAAGGCCACGGCCACGAACGCAATCGGTCGGTAGTTAAGCTCGTGTCACCCAAAGTGTAAAAGGAGGCGGCTGGAAATCCACCTTCAATGATGAGTCAAAGAGAAGTTCCGGAGATTACGGCCGTCCACGTGGTCCACGCCACCTGGTGTCCTCACTGCCATCCCACGACGGTCGGGCCGATGAAGGAGGCCGCAGCGAAGCAAGGACTGAAGTTCTTCGAGTACGACATTGACGACCCTGAAGCGGTGAAGAGGGCCGACGAGCTCGTCAAGAAATATGGCGACTGGTCGGAAGACTACCTGGTGCCCCAGGTCTTTCTCGAAGCGAAGGGCGGGAAGATGATCCACGTGCTCACCGGATATTCGGAGAGCGTCGAGCTGACGAAGCGAGCTGTAGCCAACCTTCTGAAGAGTCCGTACTTCGGGGGGCGGCGGGCCTGAGTGACCAGTTGGCAGCGGCACGGTCGCTCCTCAGGACGCCGGCGACCTGCAGGCACTGCGGCGGCGTGGCCTCGCTTGAGGAGGTCGGGGAGGATCTGGCGGCCCACGTCTGTCCAGGGAGATACGTCACCAGGATAATACGATACGGTGAGAAGCTGGACCAGGAAGAGTTCAGGCAGTTCGTGGAGGAACAGGCCAAAGAGATGGGAGCCGTCGAAAGGGGAGACGTGAGGATAGCCAGCAGATACGCATGGGACCTCGGTCTCGACAGCAGGAGCAACGACTTCGTGATGAAGGAGGTATATTGGACTCAGAGCTACAGACGGACCAAGGACGACAGCCCGGACCGACTCGCTCTGTTCCTCTGCTCGAACAAGGACTCGTTCTTCGTCCGTCAGTTGAACGGCAGCGAAGAGCGGTGCCAAAGCTGCAGGAAGTGAATGGCCCGCCGGACCATTTCCGGCGTCACTCGAGGCTCAAGTAAAGGAATATCGTGTAGGCCACTATCGAAAACGCGTCCGAGTACAGGAGATATGGCGTCTGCCCCTGTTCGAACGGCGCCGCGTGCCCCACCAACAGCGGGTACTGTATGAGCGCTTCGACCAGAAGGGCGAGCAGGACGACGGTGATGCCGAGCGAGAACCGCGCCCTCGTCTGCGAGTAGAGCCTGAAGTAAATGACGGTGAGGGCGATAAGGAGGGCTATGCTCGCGGTGGAGAGCAGGGTGTGCAGTATGATCTCCTCTCTGAACCACAGGGGGAGGATGACGTAGAAGCCGGGCGGAAAGGGGCCGATGTAGGATGGCGTGTCATAGGACAATAGTGCCCCGACCAGCAGTCCCACAAGAAGCACGATGGGGACCCAGATCTTGCTGGGGCCCCTCCTCGCCTCGTCCGTTACCGGCTGCGTCTCAGGCGCCTTCTCGGGAGCTGGGGCTGGGGTCTCAGAACTCATGCGGCGCTCCTCCTGTTGGCCTTCCCGAGAATCGCGAGCAGCGTCGGCCAGTGCGATTCCATGGAGTCGGACACGAAGTAGAGCCTGCCGTAAGCGTTTCCCTCGGTGACGACGATCCTGTTCTGTTCGAGCACTCTCAGGTGATGCCTGACCGTGGTGTAGTCGAGCTTGAGCTTCACGGAGAGCTGTTGCGCGTTCCTCGGCTGTTCCTTTATGGCCAGCAGGACCGTGGCCCGGGTCCTGGCCCCGGCGCTGCCTGCGAACAGCCACCAGAGCAACCGCTCGAAGGCGTCCAACTTATGGTCCTCGTCATATTCTGGACGCATTAACACTATCGTCGCGCTACGGGAGAGAGCCTTCGCAATTAGGTCGAAGCCGAGGCTTTGGGCGGCCGAGGATGGTCTTCTAGAGGGCAACTGGGCGTCTCTCTAGGACCCGGGGAGCGTGCCTAGCACCACCGGGACAGTCAGGTTCTCCCCGTCTCTGACTATCCCTAGCTGCACCGTCTGTCCTGCGGTCGCGTACTCGGCAAGGTAGCTGCCCAACGAATCCGTGTCCACGACCCTCACCCCGTTTATCGACACGATGACATCTCCTCCGATCACGTACTCGACCCCTTCGACCGTCGCCGTCTTGTTTCCTGCGCGCAGTCCCGCTTCGGCCGCAGGCCCTCCCTTCACGACCGACTCGACGAGCACCCCGTAGGTCACGCTCGTCCCCATGGCCTGCGCGACCTGATACGACATGTCAGTCCCGTTGATCCCGATGTACGGGTGGAGGGAGTACGTCCCCGTTGCGATGAGCGTCGGAAGCTCTTTCGCGATAGCTATCGAGGGAATGGCGAACCCTAGGCCCTCAGAGTCGCTGACCGTGGCCGTCGTTATGCCAACCACCTCACCATAGCCGTTCAAGAGAGGGCCTCCCGAATTGCCGGGATTTATGGGGGCGCTGAATTGGATCACGTTCGAGATCGTGGGTTCGGCGGGGGTGTCCTCCGTTATCGTCCTCCCGACCTGGCTTACTATTCCGAAGGTCATGGACCCCGAGAGCCCGAACGGGCTCCCGATCGCGTACACCGGCTCGCCGACGCTTACCGCATCGGTCGAGTTGACAATCGTCAGCGGGTGGAATTCTGACGAGGGCGCCACTACTGACAAGACGGCCAGGTCGCTGTACACGTCGGAGCCCTTCACCGACGCAGGGTACGAGTCGCCGTCAGAGAAGGTGACTGTTATGTTTGAGACGCCGTCGACGACGTGGTAGTTCGTGACTATGTACTGCGAGCCCTGATACTCGGCGACGAAGCCCGACCCCTGGACGGTCTCGATTTCGGAGTACTGCCCGAAGAATGTGCTTTCGGTTATCACTTCGTCCCCCATGACCGTGACCACGCTCGGGGAAGCGTAGGCGTACAGCTCCTCCGACGTCAGCGCGGACCCGTTCGACGTCGTAAGGCTCGTGGTGACCGTGGTCGTGACTTGGGTCAGCTGGGACTCGAGGTAGGAGTTGGCCTGTCTGAGCGTCGC
>JASIEW010000078.1 GCA_030045755.1 Nitrososphaerales archaeon | reverse complement strand
CATCTGCCGGTGGAAAGGGTGAGGTTCGCAGTCGAGATGCTGACGAAGAGGGAGCTCGCGGTGAGGCGCGGAACCGCATTTGCGCTGTCTCGGCAGGGCGTCGAGGCGATGGCCCTGAAGGAATACGCGGACAAGGACTTGATATTCGCGCTGGGTGCGATCATCGCGAAGGGCAAGGAGTCAGACGTCTACGAGGCGTTGACGGAAGAGGGAACGGTCTACGCCCTGAAGTTCTACAAGATAGGCAGGACCAGCTTTACGAGAGTGAGGAAGAGAAGGGCCGGAGAAAAGGCGGAGATCAGGACCTGGGTCACGGCCAACTATGAAGCCGCGCGGAGGGAGTACACGGCGCTGAGGGCGCTCGAAGGTCTGTCGTCCGTATTCCCCAGGGTCGTCGCCTACAGCAGGAGCACAGTCCTCTTGGAGGAGCTCTCAGGAGTGAGGCTGTCTAACAGGCCGTATCTCGAGGACCCCGCCGCTATGGAGAAGCAAATCTTCGATTCGATAGGAGCGGCGTACGTCAAGGCAGGCCTGGTGAATGCGGACCTGAGCGAGTACAACATCCTGACGGACGGGAGGGCCCTCTGGCTGATAGACTGGCCCCAGACAGTCAAGTCCTCTCACCCCAACAGCAGGGAACTGCTGTCGCATGACCTCGGTGCAGTGTCCACGTTCTTCAAGAGGGCATATGGAGTCGAAGCCGAGCCGGAGCGGGTCCTCAGCGAGATTTTGAAGTCGCGCCAAGGAAAACAGTGAATCTGGTCAGTCACTCGTGGACTGCTTCGAGCGGGCGCTAGGCTTCGCAAACAGACGAGTCTACAGCCTGTCCTCGATCTTCACGTAGAGCACGTTGTTGCCCCTGATTACGACCTTTCCGTAGTTCGCGATCTTAGATCCGTCCTGATACTCTTCTGCGTCCAGAAGTATCAGGTTCATGTAGGTGTCGGCGTTGGACATCTTGCCTCTGTACTCCAGTTCGCTCTTCAACTTGACGGACACGGTCTTGTTGACTGACTTCTGAAGGAGGTTGATTGGGCGTTTGATAGATGCCGTCGGTGGGCTGTTCACGTCGAACGTTCCATCGTTGACGCTGTCACAGTTAAAAAGACATCGGTGATGAAAGGGTTTCAAACGGAGGAGTAAGTGGGACACGGCAGACAGTTGGATTTCTGCCGCCGACGCTGTCAAGAAGACGCTGGGCTTTGGACGGTGGACCTCCGGGTCGCCGGCGTTGGACGACCTGCTTGGCGGGGGCTTCAGTGAGGGCAGCGTGGTCGAGCTTCACGGGAAGAGCGGAAGCGGCAAGAGTCAGGTGGCGATGCAGACTGTCCTCTGCGCCGCCCACTCCGGCGCCCCGGCGCTCTTCATCGACACGGAGGGGGCTTTTCGTCCGGAGCGGCTCACGAGCATGGCGGAAGCGCGCGGCTGGGACGCCGATTCTCTGCTTGACAAGGTGGTGTACGTCAGGACGGACTCGTCGTCTGAGCAGATGGACATCGTGAAGCGGGTCGCCAAGAGAGACGAGACAGCGAACTGCAAGGTCGTCGCCGTCGACACTCTGACGCGCAACTTCACCCTCGAGATGCCCGGGAGGTCGAACGCGCCCACCAGGCAGGGGACCCTCGACCTGCACCTCAGCGAGATGGCAAGGGACGCGTTCCTGAACTCCAGGGCATACGTCGTCACCGACAGGGTCACCTTCGGAAAGGAGGGCGAGTCCATGATCGGAGGGCAGACGGTAAGACAGCTCGTTCACGCCACGATTGGTCTGGAAAAGATCGGGACTGACGTGCAGGCCACGATGTTTCCGGGCGGACGAAGGGCGCGGGCGAGACTCGATGCAAGAGGGCTCTACTGAGCGAGGCCTTTGACGAAGGGTTGACCAAGGCGCCGGAGGGCGCTAGTCGCTCAAGGAGAAGAGCGGAAGCGGAGATCCAGGAGGAGGCTCGAAACTCTTGCTCGCCTGTGATGCAACGAGGCTATCGGAAGCTGACCGACCCATCGGAGACTCAGGCTTATTATCTCCGTGGCGTCCACCTTCACAAACTCATGCGTTCTGAAATCTTGTCGATCCTGGAAAAAATCAACGCCGGCGAAGTGGAGGAGGCGAAGTCTCGGCTCCAAGCTCTGCAGAAGGAAGTCAGGAACGAGAGGGACAAGGGAGCGGTCCTCGCGGCGCTCGGCATATGCAGCAGCATCTCCAGGGCCAAGGAAGGGACGATGCAATCTTGGGAGCCGGCGAGGCTCGAGAGGGCGGCAAAGTCGATCGTCGCGAGCCAGTTTACTGACGACTTCGACCAGGGCTATGCGGAGGCCATGGTGGCCTACTCCAAGCTCACACAGCCGACAGCGTGAAGAGCAGTATCCAACTAAGCACGAAGAGGCCTATGTACACCCCTAGGCCCGTCGTGTAGAGCTTGCCGACCTGCTGCTTGCCGATCTTCCTGAACATGCCGTATCTTGCGATGTAGAACGACACGAGGTAGACGAGTATCCCCACCGCGATCCCGTCCGAGTAGTACATGTATGGAATCTGCTCGGCTATCGCCCCTCCGAGCACTCCCATGCCCACGCGGAGCCAATACACCTTATCAAACCCGACAGTCACAGGAGGTTTTGTGACCGAACTATCTGGCTTCGAGGTCTTGTTGCTCGCCAAAGAAATCGGCTCGGCCTTGGAAGGAACCTACGTTAATAACATTTATTCGCTGGGAGACGCCCAACTTCTGAGATTCCGTCGCACCGGAGGAGGCGACGTCTGGCTGATAGCGTCGCCCTCGGAGGGGATGTGGATCTCCGAGAACGTCTCCGAGAGAGCAGAGACTACCGAGTTCACTAGCAGGCTGCGATCAGAGATCCAGCGACTGAAGTTCGCCTCGGCCGACCAGGTAGACCTCGACAGGGTCTTCGAACTCGAGCTCGGCGACGGAGCCACGGCCCGCAGGCTGGTACTGGAACTGATGCCGCCCGGCAACCTGCTGGTCCTAGACCCAGAGGGGCGAATCATTCTCGCAGCCAGAGAAACGAGGGCGGGCCGCAGGAGGATAGTAAGGGGCCAGGCCTACGTCGAACCCTCACAGAGCCGCATCAGTCCCCGGAGCCTACGACCGGAGGACGTGACCAAGATGATGGCTTCGGAGACCACTCTGGGAAAAGCCGTGGGCAAACACGTGGCGATTCCCAGGAAGTACGTCGTCGAAGTCCTCGCTAGGCTCTCCGTGAAGGAGGAGGACGCCCCCAGCAGCCTTGCGGGAAGGGAGTCCCGGGTCGCGGACGTAGTCGCAGGGCTCTTGGACGAAGCAGAGAACAACCCGCGACCGTGCATTTCCATGACTCCCGCGGGTGAGGAGATCTTCGTAGTGAGGCCGACCGCGTTCGTCGTCGTCAAGGAGGCGCCGACTGTCTCCGAACTCTGCGATCAGGCGCTGCTTCCCGCAGTCCTGGAGAGCGCAGCTTCAATGCACGAACCGGATCCGTACGACACCAAGCGGCTCGAGCTCGAAGCTACGATAGCTAAGCTGAAGGAACAGAAAGAGACCTTCGTGCGAGAAGCCGTCAGGATCAGGCAGAGGGCAGCCGCAGCAGGGAGCGCGGCCTCTCTCGACGAGGCGACCAACATGGTGCTCTCCGAGGGCCTCGAGGCGGAGCCGGGGTCTCAGGCTGCCGCGGCCTCGGCCCTGTACGACCGCGCGAAGTACCTCGAAGCCAAGGCTTCGGCCGCGGAGGAGTCTGCACGGAGGCTGGAGAGGAAGGCGCCGCAGCGCCACGCCGCTCCCAGGAAGACCAAGGCCCTGCCGAGGAGGAGGCAGGAGTGGTATGAGAAGTTCAGGTGGTTCTACACCACGGACGGAAGGCTCGCGATAGGAGGTCGTGACGCCCAGTCGAACTCGATGCTGGTGAAGCGGTACCTCGAAGACAAGGACACTGCCTACCACGCAGACCTCTTCGGGTCGCCCTTCTTCATTCTCAAGGGCGGGGCGGAGCAAACCGAGCGGGACACTAGGGAGGTCGCCCAGGCTACCGTCGCCTTCAGCAGCGCGTGGAAGACGGGCCTCGGCACCGCGGACGCGTACTGGGTCTCTCCCGACCAGGTCGCGACGGCCGCACCGAGCGGCGAGTACCTGGCGCGAGGGAGCTTTTCCATCAAGGGAAAGAAGAACTTCGTGCCGAGGAACATAGTGGAGGTCTCGGTAGGGCTCGATGACGCAGTCCGGCTGGTGTCCGGGCCCGAGTCGGCGGTCCGCTCGCACTGCGGGGCCTACGTGACCCTGAGGCCCTTCAGGGAGAAGCCATCGGACACGGCCAAGAGGGTGCTCAAGGACCTGGGGGCCGGAGGCGCCTCGCAGGGAGGGATCTCGATAGACGACGTCTTGAGGGCGCTCCCGGCCGGAGGGGGGAGAGTCGTTCGCAAAACACAGGGGGCAAGGAAGCCCCCGCAGGTGGACGCAGGGCCGCCCTCAGCCGAGTGACTCCGCGACTATCTCCGCAACGTCCCTGACTTCGAGCCCCGTGTTCGCCACCCTTGCCGAGTCGTCGAGCATCGAGAGGCAGAACGGGCACTCCGTCGCAATCGTCTTCGCTCCTGTCTTCGACGCCTCCTCAGTCCTGATGCCTGCCATCGACCTCTGCTCCGGGACCTTGAACCAGTAGTTGGACCCGCCCGCCCCGCAGCAGAACGTCTTCTCCTTCCTCCTCCCCATCTCCCTGAGGTCCGAGACCGAGGAGGACAGGGCCTCTCTGGGCTCATCGAAGACGTTGTTGTAGCGGGCGGCGTAGCACGCGTCGTGCAGCGTCACTGAAATCTTCTGGACGTCCTGTGGCGCGACCTTGATCCTGCCCTCCTTTATCAGGTCAGAGATCAACTGCGTGTGGTAGACCACTTCGTAGCTGCCCCCGAAGCCCGGATACTCGTTCTTCAAAGAGTTGAAGCAGTGAGGGCACGTGGCGACTATCTTCTTCACGCCCGCCGCGTTCAGCTTCTCCACGTTCTGATAGACAAGCTCCTGATACCTGCCTTCCTCGCCGAGCCTTCGCGCGGGGTCGCCCACGCACATTTCCCCGCCTCCAAGGATCGCGAACGAGACCCCTGCTCGGTTCAGTATCTTCACCAGCGACTTGGCGACCCTCTGTGCCCTCTGGTCGAAGGATGCGACGCAGCCCACCCAGTAGACGTACTCCGCGTCGGGCTTCGACTCGATGGTCGGGACGCCGAGGCCCTGTGTCCAGGCCCCCCTGTCCGACTGCTTGAACCCATAGGGGTTCTGGGTCCTGGCCAGGTTCTCGAGCATGGCGGACTTCTCCTTGTCCAGCTTGCCCCTCGCCACCAGGTCCCGCCTCAGGTCATAGACCAGGTCCAGGTGCTTGACGCTCACGGGGCAGCTGTCGACGCAGGCTCCGCACGAGGTGCAGGCCCACAGCTCGTCCTCGCCGATGACCGAGAAAGGACTCTCGTCTCCCCTGGCCTCGCCTTCGTGTAGCCTCAGCTTCCTGACGAGCAGCCTGGGGGAGAGCGGTCTCCCTGCCGCGGTCGCAGGGCAGGAAGCCTCGCA
>JASIEW010000077.1 GCA_030045755.1 Nitrososphaerales archaeon | reverse complement strand
CTCGAGCCGTCCGTCTTCGCATTTCGTAGTTTCGTCGAAAGCTCATCGAACCTCGGGAGAGCTGTGTCAGGCTCAATCTGAATCGAGTCTGCATCACGGCAGAGCAACTTTCCCTCGGATTCCGAGTCGTACATGGCCGTAATCACGTCACCTTCCTTCACGCCGTCGACTTTCCCTTTCACTTCCAAACACACGACCTTACCCTTCCCTTCTAACCCGAGAACATCCATACCCGTCGAGTTGGCCACCAATGCCACGATCCTCAGCTTGACCTTCTCGCCCGAGCTTGGGAGTATTTCGCTCCCAGCGTCCCCGTGGATTTCGAATTCGCCGCCCGTGGAACGTCTCGACCTCACGTTGGTGACGACAATCCGCTGCCCTTTCTTTAGCTCGGGTCTCGCCGACGGGTTCCAAACTACCACCCTCAGTTCTCGCTTCCCTTCCTGTGTGGTCACCCCAAACTGAAACAGCGAACCAGGAGAGCCGTCCGATCTGGTGAATTCGGAGTACCGAGGTTCAGTAGCCACTGCCGCTCTGATCGCTACGAACGGTTTCTCCTGCGATATTTCGACTGGCGTCTCCACGATTTCGGATAGCCGTTGCAGTTTGTCTGAAATCCTCTGTTCGACGACCAACTCGAGCCTTCCTCTCTTTCCCAGATTCAGCGTGGGTTTCCCATCCAGTCCCTGTTTGACGTACCCGCTGACGACCCTCACTACTGAGTCGACCTTCAGTCCTAGCTTCTTGACTTCGTCCACTCTCTCGTCCCAGACAGTCAGTTTCGTCAGCTGAGAACCGTCGAAGAGGACGAGCCTGATGTATCGTCCTGTCCCGCCATCCTTCTTCTCAAAGGCCGCTTCCGGATATACCGCGAGCACCCTGGCAACTACCGTGACGTCGTTCGACCCGACGTAGAGGTCCTTGATTGTCATGTCTGCCGAAGTCTCGTCCTTACGAAGCGACACCCCAAGTTCGCCCGCGACAAGGAAGAGCGCGCCCTGGTCTGTAAGATATCCGGCGCCAATCGTCTGCTTCTTGCCCTCTATCCGACGCATGAGTTCCTCCCTCCCAAGCTCGGGACGGTTCTGCAGGAGCTCGCTTACCAGTGACTCGAAGTCATACATGGTCTAGCCTTTCATCGCTGCGGAGTTTACCTCGGCGATTCCCTCTTCCAAGATGTCCAAACCCTCATTCATGACATCCTCAGTTATGTTCAACGGCGGCACTAGACGAAGCGTGTTTCGCCCTGCCGTGATGACCAGCAGTCCATGCTTGAAGCAGTAGTCGATCACGCGTTTCGCCTCCTCTTCGCCTCTCGCTTTGGACAGTTTGTCCTTTACGATTTCGACTCCTATGAACAGTCCCAGGCCTCTGACATCGCCGATGATTTCATACTTGCTCATCATTTCCAGGAGCCTCCTTTTCGCCTTCTCGCCGATCCTGTTCGCATTCTCCATGAGCCGTTCTGACTTGATAACTTCCAACGTCGCCAGCGCCGCTTCCACGGCAACGGGATTGGCGCCGAACGTGGAGGCGTGTTGTCCTGGCTTCCAGCTGCGCATGATTTCGGCTTTTGCGACCAGGGCTCCGAGAGGCATCCCAGATGCGATCCCCTTTGCGATCGATATGACGTCTGGCGTGACCCCGAAGTGCTCAATCCCGAAGAACTTCCCCGTCCTCGCTATGCCAGTCTGGACTTCGTCGCAGGCAAACAGTACGCCCTCCTTCCTTAGGAACTCCATCCGCTTGAAATACTCGGGCGGTGGCACAACATATCCGCCTTCTCCCTGAATCGGTTCAAAGAAGTAGGCCGCGACCTCGTCCACGGGCACGAACTTCTCTAGGTATTGTTCCTTGAAGTAATCGACGCAATAGTAGTCGCACTCGGGGAACGTCTGCTTCCACGGACACCTGTAACAGTAGGGAAAGGGGAAGTGGACAACGTCTGGAAGAAGGGGGTGCGCTCCTCTTCTCTGCATCGGTTTGCTCGCGGTGAGGCTCAAGGCGCCCATCGTCCGTCCATGGAACGCGCCAGAATGTGCTAGGAAGATCGGACGTCTGGTGTAGTTCCTCGTCAATTTCATCGCGGCCTCGATCGCCTCGGCTCCGCTGTTTCCAAAGTAGACCATCTTCTGATGATCCCCAGGCGCAATCGACACGAGCTTTTCCGCGAGCTCTACCACGTTCTCATAATAGAAGTCGGTGTATGAGTAGTGAAGGAATTTTCCGGCCTGTTCTCGTATCGCTTGGACCACTTTGGGATGGGTCGAACCCGTACTCAGCACCGCTATACCGGTCGCGAAGTCGATGAACTGATTACCGTCGACATCGTTCACTAACGAGCCGTGAGCCGATTCTACTGCGAGAGGATAGAAGCGCGAGATAGGCGGTGAGATGAGTCTGGATGTCTCCCTCACAATCCTCTCAGCCTTCCGCCCTGGGACCTTCCCGTCGACCTTGGCGAACTTTCTGGACTTCGTGGAAACCGGGTTCCCGACGCGGGCGGCGGCTAGAAATACTTACTGGGGTACGGACAGTTCTATCTCGATGACAGGGAGGTTCAGCTGCCTTCCATCCTTCGATGTCACGCTTTCGCCGTCGATCGTTATGTTCGAAATCTGTACGTTGCTCATGAAGCGCTTCTTCAGCATCTGCGCCACGTCCACGGACATGTTGATTGCCTCCCCCCTCGCCCTAAGGACCACCTTCTGGGCGCCGCCGTTGAACATGGTTATGCAGGCCGTCACATAGTTGAGGATGGGCTTGCTTTGCCCCACTATGACTGTCTTCCTCTCTTCCGACATCACAGAGTCCAAGCAGTCATTCAGCCTATAAATGCTCCTTTTCGTCTTCGCACTCGCACTCGTCGCAGCAGCAAGTGCAGCAGCAGCAACAACCCAACTTCTTTTCCACCTCCCGCCACCCCAGGCCACTTGGCTGTACTTATTGACCATCGGCGGATTGGATAGAAGTCAGTAACCCTCGTCAACGAGCCCATGGTAGTCAAAGACCATCACACCATCGCTATGCTGCAAGGCGTACTGGACTTCCGACTCGTACTGGCCATAGCTGGTCGCCGCAACGGCTTCTACTGACGCTATTATCCCAGGCTTGATCACTCCCTGGTCCTGGGGCCACTGGTATGTCTCGAAGACCAACAGGTCGGGTTTGAGGGTCGTGCTGAAGTTGTATGTGGTCACGGCGGTCGTCCCGTCGAAGTTACTCTGCAGATATGTCAGCAAGGACTGTTGTACGCCGGGATTGAGAGTCGACATGTCAAGGCTGATTCCGTCCTCGTTGAGGTCCAGTATCGACTTTGGGATGGACTGATTGTTGCTCGTGAAATAAAGCGCGAAGAAGATCTGAAGACTATCACCGTGGGCTTGGTCGACGAAAGAACGCAACAGTGGAGGGGAAAAGAGAAGCGATCCCTTGTAATACACTTGGAAGAATATCGTATTGAAGCCCTGACACGAAGCGAATTTCAGCATCGTCCCGTAACCCGAGCCGTTCACTATTCCGTTTCCTTGGTTGATGTAAAGGATTACCGGTTCCTGACTGGTTGGGGCGTGACAGACCGGTCCTCTTGACGTGTAAGCGTACGTCAGGCCGATCGAAATCGAAGCGACTCCTATCACTATTATCAGGACAGTCCATTTCATCTTGGACTTCTTGACTTTGCGGACCAACAGGGCGCGTTGAGCCATGATAGGATATAAGACGACCTTCACTGGGCGAAAACTGGGGGTCGTCTGCTAGACTTGGAACCCGACGGGTTACCGGGGCAAATCTGGTCTAGGCTTCAAGCCTCGGGCGCTTGAGATCGCTGGTTCAAATCCGGCCGACCCCATAATCAAAACATCTTAATCGAGCGGCACGATGAGAGAATGATGGAACGTGTGGTCGGTCATCTCGATCTAGACTATTTCTATGCCCAGGTCGAAGAAGTAGAGAATCCTTCCATCAAAGGCAGGCCCGTCCTGGTGTGCGTCTTCTCAGGCAGGACCGAAGAGAGCGGTGTCGTCAGCACGGCCAACTACAGGGCGAGGGAGCTCGGGGTGGGCTCGGGCATGCCTATCGTCGTGGCGAAGAAGAAGCTCCAGAAAGCAGAACCTGTGATAATCAAGATGGAGCACGAGAAGTACGAGATGATTTCAGAAAGGATAATGCGTCGAGTGGAAGAGCGCGTCGACATTCTGGAGCAGACTGGAATAGACGAGGCGTTCTTCGACCTGACCGCCTCGACCGGAGGCGATTACGACGACGCTCGCAAGAAAGCGGAGGGTCTCAAGGACGCCATACTGGCAAGCGAGCATCTCACATGTTCGATTGGCATAGGAAGGAGCAAGGCCGTGGCGAAACTCGCTTCAGACAGCGCGAAACCTGGGGGCCTGCTGATAGTGAGGCCCGACGCCACCGGGACATTCCTCGATGAAACGCCTGTGAACAAGCTCTATGGCGTCGGGCCCAAGACTGCAGGGGCATTGAAGGAGATCGACGTAGAGACCATCGGCCAGCTCTCCCATGCGAACGAGGACGACCTGGCGAGCAGATTCGGGAAGAAGTTCTCCGCCTACCTACTCGCCGCCTCGCGTGGCTTGGACGACGCCCTGGTGCTGGCGGGCCTCGAGCCTGCTCAATTCAGCAGGATGGTGACTCTCAAGAGAGATACAAGGAGCCCGGAGGAAGCTCTGGAGCAGCTCTCGCAGGGGATACTGGATGTCCAGCAAAGACTCTCGCTCTCGGGAAAGTCCTTCCGGACGCTTTCTGCAATCGGTATACTCACCGACCTTTCTTCGCACACGAAGAGCAAGACGTTCGAAACCCCGGTCGCAGACATTTCGGCGATAAGAGACTCGGCGCTCGATCTATTTACCGGCCTGAGCGCTTCGGTCCAAAAGGACTTCAGGCGGGTTGGAATACGGGTCTCCGGTTTGACGAAGACGGAGAACCAACTCCACCTCTCGGAATTCACGCCGTCGGCGGCTGGTCCATGAGCGAGGAAAGGGAGAAGGTTAGGCGGGAGGTCCCAGAGCTTGAGAAGTATGGGGCGAAGCTAGACCGGGCGATTGACACCGTGCTTCGAGCTGGCGTCAAGGAGTGTCGTTTCCATCCGAGCGGAAGGAAGTTGTTCACCGTCGTAGGGAGGTTAGGCGACGAGTTCATCGACCCGAGGAAGCCATACTGTTCGTGCAGCAACTTCTTCTTTGGCTTTCTGGAAGGGAAGGAAGGAGTCTGCTACCACCTGTTGGGCTTCGAGATTGCCTCCAAGCTCGGGAAGGTCGACGTGATTGATTTCGACGACGAGGAATACATCTCCTATCTGACGGCGGTCGTTGGCGACGTCTTCGAGACGCTAGGGAAGGGGGGTGGCTAGGATTGAGAGCCACGGGCGAGATTAACGTGCTTTCGCATTTCGATCTCGCGACCCCCTGCTCTCCTTTGCTGGGAATACAAGGCAGGTGCTCTAACCAGGCTGAGCTACCGTGGCACGCGGTGCTCGGGCCAGACTCGCTTTATCACCTTTCTCGAAATCGGCACATCTAAAATCGAGCGGGTGAACTCTCCTTC
>JASIEW010000005.1 GCA_030045755.1 Nitrososphaerales archaeon | reverse complement strand
TTTGAGCTTGATCAGAACGACCTTGCCCAGGCTTTCATCGAGGACCTTCACAGCCATGTCTACTGACAAGTTCTTGCCTCATTCTCGCGGTGCCTAACTGATTTATTTAAGCAATCATATCGAGGAATCAGGTTGAGAAAGTGGGTCCTATCCCGACGTGACTCGGGAGACATGACTGAACGGATCGAATCCTCGCTCAGGGTTTCTCTTGGCCTGCCGAAGTCCGCCCAGGCGAGTTGCGCCGAACCCGAGGACGGCGTGGTGTTCACGGCTCTCGACGGTTTCGAATTCGTCGAGGCCAATTCGTCCTTCATCCCTTACCTAGGTTCGCAGAAGACTCTGGACCTGTTCCCCTCGGTGGTCGTCGATGAGGGCGCGATTAAGTTCCTTCTGAACGGGGCGGACGTCATGCGCCCGGGGATAAGGAGACTGGACGGGTGGGGCGAGGCGGGGAGGCTGGTCGTGGTGAAAGAGGAAAAGAAGGGGAGGTCGATCGCCGTCGGTTCATCCACGGTTCCGAGTTCAGAGGCGGAGGGTATGAAGAAGGGAATATGCATCAAGAACCTCCATCACGTCGGCGACAGATACTGGAACCTTCACAAAAGCCTGTGACCTGAGAAAGGCCGCGCCAGCATCACTTTCGGCCAGCCCTCCCCTTATATTCTGAGCGCGAATTTCTTCGTTTCTTAAGATAACTCTACTACTTGGTCTAACAAATTAGCAACTCTGATAGAATTGGATGACTCCAGTCTACCCTTAATAATGGGTTTGAGGTTAGAGGAGAAACAACTGACTTGTCCGACGTAATCCAAGAAGGCAAGATGCAGGGCAAGAGCAAAGAGATCCTGTTGAAGGCAACGTCGCTCCGCAGCATCGAAGACATCTCGAAGATCCAGGAGGACGTGACCAACAAGACAATCGTGATCTTGAAGGTGACGCCTCTAGCGCAGAAGAGCCTCGACGAGCTGAAATCCTCAGTCGAACAGCTCTACGAGTTCGCCACCTCCGTCGGCGGGGACATCGCAAGACTGGGCGACGAAAGGGTAGTGATCACTCCGCCAGGCGTGAAGATCTGGCGCGGACTCCAGTAAGAGTCTGTCAGCTCGAAGACGAATCACGAATCGGAAGTTAGCACGCCAATAGGACTGGCTGGATTCTGTCCTGCCTCGGAGCTCTCTGGCTTGGCTGTGTTCAGTATACGCGGATCGCTTCTTGCACCGCTGGATGGATCGCGGGGACCCTGTATATCCTCTGGATCGCATACGCCAGGTTCTCTGTCTTGCGCTTCTCTCCGTGGTTCACCAGGACCAGCTGCAGCTTCGGCCTCACCTTTCCCACGAACCTGATTATCTGGTTGTAGTCGCTGTGGCCTGAGAACCCCTCGATCTTCTGGACGCCGCACCGGACGTCGACGATCTTGATCTTTCCGCTCTGGTCCATGAGACTCGCCTGGCTGCTGCCGTCGAGTATCCTCCGCCCTATCGTTCCCTGAACCTGATATGAGACGAAGATTATCTTGTTCTTGTCCGAAGGGGCGAGGTTCTCGAAATAGTCCAGGACCGGTCCCCCTTCGAGCATCCCTGAAGTGGCCATGATTATCGCCGGTCCCTCCTTGTACGCCTCTTCCCTGTCGGACGGGTGCTCCACTTCGGTGAAGTACTCAGACTTGAAGGGGTTGACCCCCTCACTGAGGATCTTGGTCCTCAGTTCCCTCGACAGGTAGTCGGCATAGGAGACGTGGATCGCCGTGGCTTCAGAGATCATGCCTTCCATGAACACCGGCGCCTCCACCAGGACCTTGTTCTTCATGTACTGGTCGATCACCAGAAGTATCTCCTGGGCCCTCCCGACGGCCGGCGTCGGAATCAACACCTTCCCCCCTCCCCTGAGGGTGCCGTTGATGGCGTTGACGAAGTTCATCTCCACCTCCTCCCTGACCGGCATGATGTCCTCCTTCGCGCCATAGGTGCTCTCGGTGATCAGGGTCTCGACCCTCGGGTAGTTCCAGGTGGCGGAGTCAAAGAGCTGGGTCCTCCCGTACTTGTAGTCCCCGGTGTAGACGATGTTGTGGGCGCCCTCGCCTATGTGCAGGTGCACAGTCGCTGACCCCAGAATGTGCCCGGCATTGTTGAACACCAACTTGATGTCGGGGGAGATGTCAGTGACCATCCCGTAAGGCAAGGTGATCGCGTGTTGTATGACGTCTCTGATGTCCTTCTGTTCGTAGATCAGCCTTCCCCCTTCGATCTGCGCGATCTTGACGAAGTCGTTCTGGAGGAGCGCCATCAAAGGAAGGGTGGGCTCCGTACAGTAGACCGGTCCGTCGTAGCCGTACTTGTACATCGCAGGGAGGAACCCCATGTGGTCGAGATGCGAATGCGAGATGACTATCGCGTCGAGGTCCCTGGGAGAGACGTCTGCCCAGTCGAGCCTTGGGTAGGCGTCCCAAGTGTTTCTAGTGCCGGGATGGATGCCACAGTCGAGCAGGACCTTGCTCTCGGCGGTCTCCACGAGGACGCAGGACCTGCCGACCTCCTGGAAGGACCCCAGCGTCTTTATCGTGACGTGCTCTTCCGCTGCCATCCTAGGCCTGAATATGGCTTCCCCGAGCTCCCGGTAGAACTTCTCTCTGATCTCGCTGCCGGCCTTCATGGCGTAATACACGTTCTCGATGGCCGACGACTTGATGTGCGGCGCCTTCCTCACCTTCACCTTCCAGCCCGTCAGCTCCATCAGAACGCCCAGGTCGAACCCCGCCTCCTGCGAAAGGACGGCCGGGTTGTCCGCCTCTATGGTGATCTCGCCGAGTGCGTCGTCGAAGAAATAGCTCTTTGCCGCAGCCTCGTGAGGCAGGGTCTTCTCGAGGGCCTGCCTGGCCTCAGACTCGGGCTTCCTGATCGACTTCTCGGTCCTTGTGACGACCCTCTTCTTGAGCGAGTTGACGATCTCGGATATCACGTAGCTGTTCTTGTGAAGGTAGGCGGGGTTCCTCGTGTAGAGGGCTATCCTCGGGCCCTCATACTCGATTCTTGTGATCTGAGCCTCCGCTGGGATATTGGTCAGTATCGCGCCCATCAGGCTCGCGCCGCTAGCCTTCTGTTCCAATCTTAACTTTCGGTCTTGAACTGCGCCAGGAGCTTGTCCTTCTCCTGCTCAGCGATCTCCCTGAACCCGCTCTTGTCGATTATAGCTACGTCGAAGTGATCTCCAGTGTACACGTTCCTCTTCGTCGCAGCGATTATCGCCTTCGCTGCTAGTGGATACGCCTTCGCCACGGGCGTGCCTTCCTTGAACTCCGACTCTATCACTCCGTACGCTACGGGCGAGCCGCTACCTGTGGCGATCGCCTTCTCCTTGTTGATGGAGCCGAAGAAGTCTACGTTGTATACCGAGCCACCCGTCGGGTCGACGCCTCCGACCAGCACGTCCGCGATGAACGGATAGAGCCTGGAGGAGAACAGCACGTTCGAGACGACTTGAGAGGCGGCCTTGACCGGCATCTGCCTGCCCTTCTCGATTCTGTAGATGTTAACATAATACTTGAGGATGTCGACGACGTTCTGGGCGTCCGCGACTCCGCCCGAGATGGTCATGGCGATGTTGTCATCTATTCTGAGCAGCTTCTTGCCCCTCTTGTGAGCTATGAATCCGCCCGCCGTGACCCTGGTGTCAGTGGCTAGGACGACGCCGTCCGAGCATACGAGACCCACGGTGGTAGTCCCGTGATACATGGCCTTGCCCAGCGTCTGGCCTTGACTGTTTTTTAGTTCACTCGACAACGGTCACAAACCTTCCAGAAGAACGGAGCCTTACGCGGCTCAGTCCCTTTATAATATTTTCCGCATTTCAGAGGGTTCTGGTAACTCTGCGAGGGACTAGCCACGCTAGGAGTCCTCCTTGTTAACAGCGGAAGGGTGGAAGTGAGAACCTACGAACGAATAGGCCACCAAGGCTATTCCGACTGCCATCGCCGGATAATCCAAAAAGAGCCTTGTGCCTTCGGGGCTTACGCATAGACTTGGGATGCGAGAGTGAGCGCAGTTTATTCCGTTGATGTATTGCGCGAGAAAGAGGAAACCTCCATAGGCGGCGGACAGAATGCCCGCGACAAATGCGATTCTATTCGTTCCTTTCCACCTCCTTTGAGTGACTCGCATTCTAAGTTAAGGTTACACGCTCGTCTCCGCGAGGCCTCCATGCGACCTGATGGAATCGTGGCAGGTCTGATGGCCCTTGAGGATTGGCGCGCTCTACCCACCAAGGAGTCGCGTCGTGCTTATATCGACTAATCGGCTCTCGACCATCGTGGATGCCCGCTTTCACCTGATGGAGTTGCCCACGAAGGTCCTCATAGGAGACGGGGTTATCTCCAAACTGGGCGACTTCATTGAAGACTCGGGGAGCTCTGGCAAGGTCGTCGTGGCGTCTGGGCAAAACGTACAGACGAAGGTCCGCGAAGCGGTCGACGCTGCTCTCGGCAGCAGGGCCGTCTGGGTCCAAGTCGAGGCTGCCGACGTTCAAAACGTCGAACGCGTCCTAAAGGAGAGTTCGAGCTCAGGCTGTATCATCGGTGTCGGAGGAGGCAAGAGCGTAGATGTAGGCAAGCTGGCCGCCTTCAGGAAACATCTTCCTTTCTACTCGGTCCCCACTAGCGCGTCCCACGATGGAATCTCCAGCCCCTTCGCTTCGCTCAAAGGCCTCGACAGGCCGTACTCAGTGATGGCCAAGCCGCCGCTCGGAATCCTCGCTGACATAGGCGTGATTGCGTCGGCCCCCAGGCGGCTCCTTGCGGCAGGATGCGGGGACCTGGTCTCCAAGCTGACCGCGGTCAAGGACTGGCAGCTTGCGCATCGGCTGAACGGCGAGTACTATGGCAGCTATTCCGCCAGCCTGGCACTAATGAGCGCGGACGTGATCCTGCGTGGACCGAGGAAGACCGGGAGGTTCGGGAAAGCGTCGGTGCGCGACATCGTAGAAGCTCTGATCAGCACGGGCGTGGCGGCGGGCATCGCAGGAAGCTCGAGGCCCTGCAGCGGCTCAGAGCACCTCTTCAGCCACTACCTCGACATGATAGCGCCAGACTCGGGGCTCCACGGAGAGAAGTGCGGCCTAGGCACGATAATGATGGCAAAGCTCCACAGGGCCGACTGGAAGAAGGTCCGGTCCTCTCTGAAAGGCTTCGGGGCTCCGGTGTCGGCGGGCGAGATAGGCCTTACCGGCTCGCAGGTGGTGGAGTCCTTAGTCAAGGCCAGTTCGATCAGGCCCGACAGGTACACCATCCTGTCCAAGAAGAAGCTAGACAGGAAAGCTGCGACAGAGCTTGCGAAATCGACAGGCGTAATCTAGGCTGTCTGAGTCTGCGGAACGGCCTTCTTCCGTTTCGGCCTTGGCGCCTCGGCTGCTCCTGCGGAGGCGTCCGCCTTGGGCTGGTCGGCCTTCGTGGCGACTCTCTTGCGGGCCTGCTTCTGGGGTTCAGCCGGAGCAGGTGTCTGGGCCTCCACCTTCTCCTTCTTCGGGGCTACCTTGTCGTTGGTGAACTTCTCGACGAACGTCAGGGACGCGAC
>JASIEW010000076.1 GCA_030045755.1 Nitrososphaerales archaeon | reverse complement strand
TAGGAGGCGTTCGTCGCCCGTGAGGAGAGACCCGACGTCTGGGCCCAGCCCTGCTCCCTTGCGTTTCTTTCCCTTCCCCGCCACAGGTATTGCAAGGAGGTCGTCGACGAGCTGAATGCCAAGAAACGAGAAACACTCGGCATGTTCCATTCTCATGCCCAGCTCGGCCACCTTCCCCTTGACTATCTGGAGGCCTTCGTCTGAGGCGCCCATGCCGCGCTGCACGTCAGAGCGCCCGTGGACGATCAGGTCCCTTAGGACTGAGAGTCCTTCCAGCCTCCCGGCGCACGCGGCCCTGGATGACATCGTCAATCCCGCTCCGTCGCAGAAAGCGCCGAAGGCCTCGGGAGACACGTTCGACTGCCGCTTCACCTGGCTGAAGAGGTGGCTCGGCGAAGGCATCACTTCCCTTGAATAGAGGAGGGCGCGCGCGAAGTCGTACGATCCAGCCAGAAGCCACAGGTCAGCTTCGGCGGTCGCGCCTTTCGCCAAGGCTTCGTCCCCTCTTCCCAACGACTTCAGGACGGACGCGAGCTTCTTGCTCGTGCTCTTCCTGCAAGACTCGGAGAGCACGGCCGACGCGGCGGACGAGCCGGCGGAGAGCACCATGGACGTGTCTCTGACCGGCCTGGCTGAGGCAAGCGCTACCGCATTCTCAGGGTCCCTCGGTTTCATGGCATCCTTCTCTGTGATGAAGACGATGTCCATGAACGTGCCGCCGAGCTTCACGGACGCGGGGGGCTTCGAGTCGCCGCCTACCACGAGAATGTCCAGCTCGCACGAGTTCCTCGACAGCTCCCCCGAGTGGCAGCCCACCACGGCTATGGACGCGTCCAGGTACATGTCTAGGACCGGGCGCAGTGACTGGACGGCGGGAATCCACTTGGCCGTCATGCCATCCCCGCCTCTGAGGCTCTAGGGCTCATCTGCAATATTCCTACAATCGTCAGCAAAAGTCCCATGCCATGACGACAAACCATGAGATTATCACAGATTCTTTTGCAACCCGTGCAGAACCGCCATAAAGCATATATAGCTGTTGGCTTACAGCCATGCTTGTAAGCATTTCGATAGTGGGAATTTTGTTCTCAGACAAAGACTTCTCCAGGCTGATGAGGTTGCAGAAAGCGCTCGACAAGTGCCCCAAGTGTGGGAAGGGGCCGATGATCGTCGACACCGCAGGTGGCGAGCTCTTCTGCGGCGCGTGCGGCTTCGTCGTCAAGGAGAAGATCGAGGAGGTAGGGCCAGAGTGGAGGGCGTTCTCCAAGGAGGAGAAGGACGACAGGAGCAGGGGAGGCATCCCGACATCCATAGCGATGCACGACATGGGCCTGGCGACCGTGATAGGAGGGATAAACAAGGACGCTTCGGGCAAGTCCCTATCCGCGTCGATGAAGGCCACGGTGGAGCGGCTCAGGACATGGGACTCCCGGAGCCAGGTGCACGAACCGGTCGACAGGAACCTACGGCAGGCGTTTAGCGAGCTGGACAGGCTATCGGACAAGCTCTCGGTGTCCGCGGCGGTAGTGGAAAAGGCGGCATACGTCTACAGGAAGGCTCTGGAAAGGGGCCTCGTCAGAGGCAGGTCGATCTCCGCGATAATCGCCGCGTCGCTCTACGCCGCATGCCGCGACACCCAGACTCCGAGGACTCTGAAGGACCTCGCAGCCGTCAGCAACGTGAAGAAGAAGGACATCGCGCGCTGTTACAGGCTCCTCCTGAAGGAGATGGACATCAAGATGCCCGTCGTCGACCCGACGAAGTGCATATCCAGGATCGCGTCGAGGGCCGGGCTGTCCGAGAAGACAAAGAGGAGGGCCCTGGAGATCCTGAAACGAGCCGAAGAGACACGCATCTCCGCCGGCAAGGACCCCATGGGGCTCGCGGCCGCAGCTCTTTACGTGGCTTGCACACTCGAGGGCGAGAACAAGACCCAGAAGGATGTGGCAGAGGCCGCGGGAGTGACCGAGGTCACCATAAGGAACAGGTACAAGGGGCTCAGGTCCGCGCTGGGGATCTAGACTCGCGGTCTATTCCCGCACCAGTCGTTCCTTCATTTTCTGCTCGATGACCGGTCGCGGAAACAAGGTCGGGAAGTTCTTCGAAAGGATGTCCACGTACATCGAGCCCTCCTGCTCGTTCATGAACTGGAACATGTACCTCCCGGCGTAGGGAGACGGAGTCCCCTCGCGCCTCAGGAACTCTATGTGGATCAGCGGGTCGCCCATCCGGATCGTTATCGGCGTCCTTTCGTTGCTGAGGTTGACGAGCTCCAACGCCAGGCGCCCCACGAACCCGCTGTGGACCTTCACCGAGTTCAGGAAGGACAGCCCCAGCCTCCCGAACTTGCTCTTCGAGGTCAGGTGGGCGACGCAGTCCGGCGGCGTGAAGACTATCTCCCTGGAGATGACGTTCCTGTGCTCCAGATAGTTCAGGGTCCCGTCCTCCCTGACCGTCAGGACGTATACGTCGCCGTCGAACGCTTCGTCATCGCAGGGATAGATCGACTTGTACTGCTGGACCATGTCCTTCAGGACCGAAGCGCCGAGTATGGTCATGATTCGCCTGGGTCCCCCGCCGAGGGGGCCTTATGAACTTCGGACGGCCTGGCAACCAGGCGCGAGACCCCCAGATAGAGCACAACGAGGAAGCTGGCGAGTCCGAGCACCGTGAGCAGGTCTATGTTCACTAGCTCCTGGAGGATGTAGGTCTGGGTGAGGGAGTTCCACGGTATCCCGAACGCCCCCTGCCCGTAGAAAGAGAAGACGCTACCGAAGTAGTCGATCCCCCAGTGCCCCAGCACTGCCATGGGGAATCCATACTTTACGTAGAGGTATGCGAGCACAAACCCTCCGTAGCTTGCCTCGAAGAACTTCCCCGGGGTCCATCCCGCCAGGACGTGCGTGTACCCGAACGTCAAGGAGCTGACTATCACCAAGGCCGCCACTCCCAGCTTCATAGAGGCGTCCGACCCGAACGTGGAGGAGGGCCTCCAAAGAGCGTGGAGGAAGGCCCTGAAGCCCTTGTCGAGGGAGACGATGCCGGCTACGAGGCCGATCATCAGCACCCTGAAACCGAACTCCTCGACGAGCGGAGCGTACGTCAGGCCCCACAGCTCCACCAGCGGGTCTTGGGGCGGTGCCGACCCCGAGACCACGGTGTCGACGAGGCTGGCGGTGAACACCAGGAAGCCTATCGCTATCACGGAGACCAGGAAGGGGCTACTGAAGAAAGATGAGAATCCCTTCTTGAACGACTCGCGAATCGCCCTTACCGGGTTGACTCCGCTGACGATTGTGTACGCGAAGAGCGCTATGTACGCGGAGATTGCCGCGAGGAAGGGTATCCCGATGCGCATCAGGATGGGAATCTCTACGAATGCCGGTCCGATCCAAAGATACGGATACCCAAGGCTCGCAGAGGTGTAGTTTGCGGACAGCTTGGTGAAGAAGAACGCGTAGACCCCGGCAGGGAAGGAGAGAGCTATCAGAGCTATGCTGAAGAGGAGGATCGCAGCGAATCCGCCGGCCAGGAGGACCGCGAAGTAGTGGAACGCCCCGTCCTTGCTCTCTTCTTCGCTCATTCCCCGTCCTCGGGGATCGCCTTGTTCGTGCCCTCCAGAAAGACAGTCCCGGAGTAGCCGCACTTCGGGCAATAGTAGTCTTGGGGTATGAGCCAGCCGCCGAGCTCGTTCCTGGGCCTCAGGGGAGTGAGGCAGCGGGGACATAGCTTGACGGACGGAGTAAGAGTGTTTCGCCTGACCAGGCGCGGAGTGAAGTCGTCGGGATCGTCCGAGGATTCCAACGTTCTTCGTCGAAGACCGGGGGCATCTTTTAAGGTTCCAGGAGGAGCGGAAGGCAGAAGGCCCATGCCCATCGAGCTCTGCTATGCGTGCGGCGAGCGGATGGTAGAGATCCAGACCTGCAAGTACAGGTGCCCTAATTGCGGGGCGCTTCTGGATTGCGAAGACGTGCAAGGGCTGCCGAAGTGAACCTGCTGGCGCTGCAACCCGGTGGTTTTCGCTGATTTACGGCGTTCGCGGGACGCGAAGAGGCCCTATGCGCGGGCGCTTCTTGGCAGCGAGACCATCTTGAGCGCCTCGTCGACTTTCGCTCCCTCGTGAACGATGCTTCGGACAGCCTTGATCATCCCCACGGGGTCGCTCGACTGGAAGATGTTCCTCCCCATGTCGACTCCTGCGGCGCCTTCAGACATGGCGCTGTGGGCCAGCTGCAGCGCATCCTTCTCGGGGACTTTCTTCCCGCCTGCGATTATCACTGGAACGGGGCAGCCGTTCACCACCTTCTCAAAGTCCCGGCAATAGTACGTCTTTACGATCCTTGCTCCTAGCTCGGCAGCAATCCGGCAGGCCAGCCCGAGGTACCTTGCGTCCCTCTCCATCTCCCTGCCCACCGCCGTCACGGCGAGCACCGGAATCCCGTATCTTTCGCCTTCGTCAACGAGCTCGGCGAGGTTGAGAAGCGTCTGGCGTTCCTTTTCTCCGCCCACGAATATCGAGACGGCCACGGCGGAGGCGTTCAGCCGTATCGCCTCTTCTATCGATGTCGTGACTCCTTCGTCGGAGAGCTCCTTAAGTACGCTCGTCCCCCCAGAGGCCCTGAGAACGACAGGCACGGTCTGCTCCGGGTCGACTGACGTCCTGAGCACTCCCCTGGTGAGCATGAGAGAGTCCGCAAAGGGCAGGAGCGGCGTTATGGTGTTGCGAGGATTCTCCAGCCCCGTAGTGGGGCCCTGGAAGTATCCGTGGTCTACGGCGAGCATCACGGTCTTGCGGTTCTTCATGATCCTAGCGAGCCTGTTCCCTGCGCCCCAGGTCATGACACTCTATCCTCTCGGGCCCTCGGGCGCCGGGCCGTGATATTAAGCGTGGTCTCGGTTCTCATGGAGTGACGAGGACCTTCATCGAGCTGCCGCCGGTCGCCACCTTGACGGCCTCCGCGAACTCGTCGAGTCGGAATCTGTGAGTTATCATCCTGCTGAACGACCTTTCGCTGTCCATCAGGGCCTGGATGGCCCTGGGGGTCTCCGCCTCCGTCGCGCCGTAGCTAGGGAGTATCGAGATGTCTGAGTTGTAGATGTCGCTCAGGTCGTAGTCCAAGGTCGAGCCTTTGACCGGGATGCCGAACAGGCAGAGCTTCCCGCCCTTGCGGATGGCCTTCAGCGTCTGAACCACCGCCTTCGGGCTTCCGGACGCGACGATCCCTACGTCGACTCCTCTAGCACCTGTCCTGTCTCTGACGTCTTCGACATAGGTAGGGGCCTTCGCGTCGAGGGAGACGCCCAAGCCGAGGGAGTCTACGAACTCCAGCCTGGCTCCGGCCACGTCGCTCACCATCACGTCCGCCCCGAGCTTGTTCAGCAGGATCATGTGCGAGACTCCGACGGGGCCTGCCCCGGCCACGAGGACTGAGTCGCCCTTCCTCACCGCGCACCTGTCGATTGCCCTGATGCAGCAGGCTACAGGCTCTATCAGAGCGCCAAGCTCGAAGCCCATGTCCGCCGGCAGGCGGAGGACACCGCCCCTCTCCACGTTCCATCGGGGCACCCTGAAGAACTCCGAGAACCCTCCAGGGTCGAGGTTGCTCTTTCTGTAGTCAGAGCACATGGCCTGGTCCCCGCGCCGGCAGTAGTAGCACTCTCCGCACGCCACGTGGTGATGAGGGAAGACCCTGTCTCCTGCCCTGACCGATGATACGTCGGCCCCGACCGCCGACACGACTCCGACAGCCTCGTGACCCAAGGTGGGTGCGCTCGCCGTGTACTCGCCCTTGATCTTCTCGATGTCTGTCCCGCACAGGCCGCAGGCCCTCATCTCGACCATGATGTCCCCTGACCCGAGGGCCGGAACGGGGATCTTGGACAATGCGGCCGTGAGCCCTTGCGGCTCCCTTCTGAGGAGAACTGCTTTCACGTCGGTGCCGTACCTTCGCGACCCCTGAGTGATATAAGCAGCGGGGCGCTCCGGTTCCCGCAGCCTCCTGACTGCGACTCAAGTTAAAATCCGACGCCTGCGGTCCAGGTAGGAGCGGCTTTGCCTTGGGCGTCCCTGAGAAGATCAAGCAGATAGAAGAAGACCTGCACAGGACACAGGTCAACAAGAAGACGGAGCACCACATCGGGCTGCTTAGAGCCAAGCTCTCGAGACTCAGAGACGAACTGGAGGAACAGAGGACCCGGA
>JASIEW010000075.1 GCA_030045755.1 Nitrososphaerales archaeon | reverse complement strand
TACGTGTGCGCCATTTTCACCGTGGGGCTCGGTGGCTCCGCCGGGCTCGAAGGGCCGAGCATCAACGCGGGAGCGGTAGTCGGGTCCTGGTTCTGGCGGAACTTCGGGACCAGGCTCGGACTGGTCAAGGACGACCTGAGAGTCATACTGCTGGCCGGTGCTTCCGCGGGCCTCGCCGCAGTCTTCAAAGCGCCTCTTACTGGCATAGTCTTCGCCATCGAGGTCCCTTACAAGGACGACATCGCCAAGAAGGCGTTCCTCCCATCAATAATCTCAGGCGTGACGTCGTACGCGACCTTCGTGTCGGTGGAGGGATCCCACCCTCTCTTCAGCTTCGCGACCGCGAGCGGGACTTTCACCCTGACCGACCTCATACTTGCGGCCGCGCTAGGCGTGATCGTCGGGCTCGCCGGGGCCTGGTTCTCGAAGTTCTTCAGCGCAGTCAAGAAGGCGATGGATTTCTCGAAGAGGGACCACCTAGTCTGGGTGATCGTAGGTGCCACCGTGGTCGGGACCATGTCGCTGCTGGCCGACCTGCTCTTCCATGAGCCATACACGCTCGGAACGGGGTACGTCCTCATTCAAGGAAGTCTCGCAGGCGCGTACACCCTCCAGTTCCTGCTGGCCATCTTCGTCCTCAGGATGATAGCCACCACCTTCACCCTCGGCTCGGGAGGCGTGGGAGGGGTCTTCATTCCGCTGGTGCTGATGGGCTCGGTGGTCGGCTCGTTCTTCGGGATTCTGCTCAACGAGAACGTCGCTGTGTTCGCCTCGGTGGGGCTCGCCGCGTTCATGGCCGCGGGATACAAGACCCCTCTCGCCGCCGTGACGTTCGTGGGAGACACCACGGGCAGCGTGAGCTACCTGATACCTGCAATGATCGGCGCGGCTGTGGCATATGTGGTCTCGGGCAGTTCCTCCGTCTCGGAGCACCAGAAGCTCTGGGAAGAGCCAATCGCAGCCGACGCGGGCGGGCCGTCTGCGCTGCTAGGCGACCCTCACAGATGACCGAGATTCGGGAGGCCGTGACTCTGCTCCTGTTATATCCATCAGGGCAGACGGTGCCGCGATGGAGTATCGGCTCAAGTGCCTGAGTTGCGGACGGATGCACCCGCCCTACTACCCCTCGCAGCTGTGCGAAAGCTGCGGAGGCATCCTCGAGGTGCTCTACTCGGGGAGGCCCACCCTGAAGTCGCTGGCCAAGGACTTCTGGAGCTACGAGTCGCTCCTTCCCAAGGGGGAGTACAGGCATTACAAGCTCGGAAACACGACCCTTCTCCGAGCGACCGGGGAGCCCCTCTTCCTGAAGCTCGAACTCGAAAACCCGACCAGGTCTTTCAAGGACAGGGGCTCCGTCGTGGAGATCGCGAAGGCCCTGGAGTTCGGGTACGACGAGGTGGTCGTAGCGTCCACGGGGAACATGGCATATTCCATCGCGTACTACGCTAAGCTGGCCGGCATCAGGAGCACCGTGTTCGTGAGCAGGAGCGCGAACTGGCTCAAGGTCAGGAACATCAGGGACACCAAGGACGCCAAGATATTCAGGGTAGACGGGGACTTCACCGAGGCTCAGCGCAGGGCGATGAAGTATTCGAAGAGGCGCGGAGCGTTCCTCGTGGGGGACTACGGCTACAGGAAGGAGGGGCAGAAGACGGTCCTTTACGAGATCATGGCGGAGATGCCAGACGTGAGGAACCTGTTCATACCCGTCGGCAACGCGACCCTGTTCAGCGCGTCAGTCAAAGGGGCAGAGGAGCTCAAGAAGTACGGGCTGGCGAAGGGCCTGCCGAGGCTCGTGGCCGTGCAGGCGAGGCTGACCAATCCTGTTGCGCTCGCCTTCAGGACGAGGAAGCCAGTGCGATACCAGAAGCCGCTCACCGACGCGGGCGCGATTGCGGTGGGATATCCGACCTACGGGGACATGGCGGTCGAAGGCATCAAGGCCACTGGAGGGACAGCAGTCGAGGTGACTGACGACGAGATGGAAGAGGAGAGAAACGCGTTCTACAGGGAGTACGGGCTCCAAGCCGAGATGGCGGGCGTGGCGTCGCTCGCCGCCTACAGGAAGGCCGGGATGCCGGGGAAGTGCGCCGCCGTGGTCAGCGGCGGGAACACGCTCAAGCCGTATCCTTCGTGGTCTTCAGGAGACTGACATGACGGGCCCGCGGGCCAGCCTGTCATAGAGAACCCGAAGTCCGTCTTCCGCCAGGAACCATCCGAAAGCGTACGCGACGACGAGCCCCGCGGCTAGGTAGCCTATCGGCGCTATTCCCAGCCCGAAGGCGGCCATGAAGAAGCCCACTATCATTGTGGAGATGAGGGCGAAGAACAGCGGCTTGCTCGGAGCCACCCTCCAGAAGGCCCTCTCCGACCTCGTGACGAACATCGTCAGGTGGCCCGAAACGACGAGCTTGAGGAAGACGACCGAGAGGATGGCCGCAGCGCTCAGGTGGAAGTCGTAGAGGCCCACGTAGACCAGAAGCAGCGTCTCGCCCGCGCCCATGTTCCCGAGAATCGCAGACAGGCCCGCGATGTACTTCATGTTCCACCTCTCCGGCCTCTTGCTGTACAGCACCCGGTCAGTCGAGACGGCGATTATCGGGAGGTCGTTTAGCAGCGCCAATATGATCAGCAAGAACGCGGAGATCGGGTAGAAGTGTAGCAGAAGGATCGTCGCGGTGACGAAGACGAGGATCCTCAGGGTCTCGACCACCCTGTAGAGCACGTAGCTCTGCATCCTCTGGAACGTGGTCCTACCCTCCTGGACGGCTGATATGATCGTCGAGAGTCCCGGCGCGGTCAGGACGACGTCTGCGGCGGAGCGCGCCACGTCGTTGGCCCCCTCGACCGCGATCCCGACATGCGCCTCTCTGAGCGCTGGCGCGTCATTGACGCCGTCGCCGGTCATTCCCACCGTGTGCCCGCTCTCCTGCAGGGCCTTCACTATCGCATACTTGTGCTCCGGGTAGACCCGGGCGAATATGTCCGCCTTTTCTATCGCCCTCCAGTCTTTGGAGCCTAGCGCGGACTCCAAAGAGGACGAAGACAGGACCTCGGACCCTAGGCCGAGCTCGCCCCCGATCTCCTTGGCGATCGCATCGTTGTCCCCTGTCACCATCTTGATGGCTATGCCCATTTGCTCCGCGGTCGCGATGGTCTCTTTGGAGTCGGCCCTGAGCGGGTCGTAGAGCGGGATCAGTCCACAGAAGGTCCATCCCGCGCCCGTGTCCTCGGCGACCGCGATCGTCCTGTAGCCCTTCGAGGCGAAGTTCTGGAGGTCGTTGTCGACGTTCACGCTCTCCTTGCAGAGGGAGAGGACGGTGTTCGGTTCTCCCTTCATCACGCTGAATCGCATCCCTGAATGTTCGACCGTTGCCTCCGTCCTCTTCCGAACGGGGTCGAAG